>NZ_AKIX01000037.1:0-32405 GCF_000282075.1 Brevibacillus sp. BC25 | reverse complement strand
CCTGCCTATACGGCGGTTCTCACTTTTCATTTGGAAATGATTCCGCAAGACATGCTGGCTCCGATTATTTTATCGAGGAAATACGTCCCGTTTCCCCCCGTTTTAGAGGTACTTTTCTTGGAGCTGACGATCGAGTTCTTACGAGAAGCAGGTGCAAGGCTCCCGACCAAAGTCGGACAGACTCTTGGAATCGTGGGTGGAATCGTCATTGGTCAAGCATCTGTAGAAGCAGCCTTGACCAGTAATATATTGCTGATCATCGTTGCTCTGTCGGCGCTTGCCTCTTTCACCACCCCCATTTACAAAATGTCAAATACGATTCGTTTCCTGCGTTTTCCGCTTATTATTTTGTCTGGAATTTGGGGCGGGCTTGGGATTGCCATCGGTCTCATGTTCATGCTGACTCATCTTCTTCAGCTTAAATCGTTAGGAACACCTTACCTGGCTCCGCTTTACCCTTTTCGCAGACGCAGCTTCGCGGACAGCTTCATTCGCTCTTCCTACAGCAAAACGGCTAAAAGGTCTGCTGTTATGCGCGTCATCTCGCAGTGGAGATACGATCCTGACAAGGCCACTCAGAAAAGAGACATTGATGAATAGATGAAGGAGCCATCGAGGAAACCATGGTTGCAAAGAGGAAATGGATACTAGTGTTATTGATATGGATCATGGCTGGCTGCTCTTCAACTCGAATTGTCAGCGAAGTACAACTGATTCATTCACTGGGTCTCGATCTCGAAGACCAAAAAATAAAAGGGGCAGCCATCACTCACATATACGGAAAGGAAAAGACTCAGGTAGAGCTGTTGGAAACAAGAAGTTCGAATTTATTTACGATCCTCCCTGATTTTAACGCCCTCACCCCTTCTCAAGTGGAGCTAGGGCAATTGCGCTCCGTCGTTGTCGGGCGGAATTATGCCAAAAACGGAGTGGAAACGCTGGTACATACGCTTTGCCGCGATCCCGCTATCGGTTTTCGCCTTCAACTCGCTGTGGGGGAACCAAAAGCATTGACGATTTTGAAAGGCATGCGCCATATGCAAGTTCCTTTTTTCATCTCCGATAGTGTCGCTCAAAATATCAAAACGCTGAATTTGCCCAAGACCAACCTGCATATTTTCTTGTTCAATTTATACGGCGAGGGCCGTGATCCTTACCTTCCCTATTTCGTGATGCATAATGACAGAGTGAAGCTGGATGGTCTCGCGCTTTTTCGAGATGACAAATTCGTGCATCGCATCAATTCGAAAGAGAGCTTTTTGTTAAAAATCATGGTCGAAAAAGCCAAGAGTGGTCAAATTCCATTTGAAGTGACGATAAACAATCGAAAAGAATCCGGACTGTTGAAAAATCTTCATTCCCATGCCGCATTCACTATCAATACGGCAGAGCCTGTCCCCAGCATTATGGTAAAGCTCACGGTAAATGGGCAAATCAAAGATTATTCGAAGTGGCTGCAATTATCCAATCCACAAGTCCTATATCAAATGGAAAAAGAACTTTCCTCGTACCTGCAAAAGGAGGCGACGAGCTTTGTGAAGCATTTACAGAAGCTTGAAGTTGATCCGGTTGGATTTGGGGATTTGGTTCGTAGTCGAAGCGCTTCATGGAACTACTCGCACTTCAAAAAGATTTATCCAGAGATGAAAATCGCCGTGACGGCCTCAATCAAGCTGGAGCAGACAGGGGAGTAACGAATAACCAGGAGGGATCAGGTGAGTACTTCCATTCGGGAAAGCGCTATGGTTTCACCTTTTTTTGTATTCTTTCTCGTGCATGCCAATATCGTGGGGGTCGGGATATTAGGGTTTCAACGGACAATCGTAGCCCATGCTGGATACGATGCCTGGATCTCCCTTCTACTTGCAGGGGCAAGCATCCATCTCATTGTTTGGATGCTCTATTCCATGTTGAATGCGGGCAGCCATGATTTGTTCTCCATTCACGAGCTCTGCTTTGGAAAATGGCTAGGCAAGTTGATGAGCTTAGTCGTATTGATCTACGTCTGGATGGCTGCTTTTCTCATCTTGCGTTCTTACGTCAGTATTGTGAAGCAATTTATTTTCCCTCTCATGCATACCTGGAGCACGACGCTGATTATCTTGCTCCTCATTCTGTACATTGTCGCTGGTGGTTTTCGCACGGTTACGGGCGTCTGCTTTTTCGGTGTGGTGATTCCGGCGATTTTGATGCTTCCTTTGTTTCTATTCCCATTCGAGTACGCTCACCCGAATAACTTGTTCCCGATGTTTTCGCATAACCTCCCCTCCTTATTCGCGTCTGCCAAAGACGCTGTCATCAATTATATGGGCTTTGAAATACTGTTCTTCTACTACCCATTTATCAAACGAGCGGCTCACTCGCAAAAATGGGCCCACGCTGGCGTTCTTTTCAGCACGCTCCTGTATGTAGCCGTCGCTATCGTAACATTCCTCATGTTTAGCCATGGTGAACTGGATAAGATTATTTGGCCGACCTTGACCATGCTCAAAATCGTCGAAATTCCGATTTTGCAGCGACTGGAGTTCATTGTGATATCACTTTGGCTCTTCGTGATTTTGCCAAACATCTGTCTCAATCTATGGGGGGTTACCCGTGGAATGAAACAGATATTTGGCATCAGTCAAATCCGGGCCCTTTTGCTTCTCCTAGTCTCTTTGGCAATGGGTTCCTATCTGATCGAAGGTACGACTCCTTTGCTCTTGGCACTCGATTTTTACGGGAAAGTTAGCATCGTTTTCATTTATGTCTATATCCCGCTGCTGTTCTTGCTCTTCCTCCTCTGGGGGAAAAAGCGAAGTACCACAGGATACCAGACTCCCGGGGCGGAAACAGAAAAAGCCCGATAGATGTCTATCGAGCAAATCGTGCTGCGATTGTAATGCCTGCTCCTGACAAAGCTGCTCGGATGCTCTGCGCGAATTCCAGCGCATGGGCACCGTCGCCGTGAATACAAATGGAATCGGCCTGAATTGGGATGTCCACGCCTTGCTGGGTCAGGACGAGTCCCTCGCTTACCATACGAATGACTTGTTGAAGGGATTGCTGTTGGTCCGTAATCATCGCATTCGGCTGACTGCGCGGTGTCAGTGTGCCATCCTGCTGATACGTACGGTCGGCAAACACTTCGTGCGCCGTAGCAAGACCGATTTTTTCCCCTGCACGCGTCAACTCGCTTCCGGCCAAGCCATACAACACCAGTTCCGGATTTACTTTGTAGATGGCCAACGCGATAGACTCGGCCAGAGCGGATCTTGTAGCTGCCATATTGTACAAGGCTCCATGAGGCTTCACATGATGCATGACGCCACCTTCTGCCCGTACAAACGCTTGCAGGGCCCCGATTTGGTACACGACTAAATCGTACGCCTCTTCAGGGGAAATCTCCATGTTGCGGCGACCGAAGCCGACCAAATCAGCGAATCCGGGATGGGCACCGATTGCCACACCTGCCTCCAAAGCCATTTGCACCGTTTTCCTCATCGTCGCAGGATCGCCAGCATGGAAACCACATGCCACATTTGCAGAGGTGATAGAGGACAAAATTTCTTGATCGTTGCCCAACTGATAGGCGCCAAAGCTCTCTCCCATATCACAGTTTAGATCTACTATTTTCATCTTTTTACCTCCATCCCACGGTTACTTCGATACCAAGCTTGATCGCCTTCATCAATGAATCCCTCTCGAAAAGCGCCTTTTGAGCATCACGCAGAGAAATTTCTTGAAAGTGAATCTTTTCGCCTGGCCGCAACTGGGCGACGATCGGCAAATCTATCGTTGGCACATAGCCTATCTTCGGATAACCGCCAATGGTTTGTCTGTCTGCCATCAGGATAATAGGTTGACCGTTTGGCGGAACCTGTATCGTACCAATGGTGACCGCAGCCGAGATCAGTTCCATTGACTGCGTAAGTTCGAGCGCCGGTCCTGTTAAACGATACCCCATCCTGTCTGATTGAGTAGACACTTGAAAGGTTTGTTCGAAAAAGCTTTGACGACTCTCTTCCGAAAAATCTTCGAATTGCTCGCCTCGTATCACCCGCACAACCGCTTCTCCATTTTTTACAAGCGTACGAGAAGGAATAAACCAATTCGCTTGGTAGAAGGGAGCTGCTCCTGCCTTTTTTTCCAATTGGTTAGCGAGAAATTGGCTGAATGAACCTGGAGAGCTTTGAACTAACTTATCTCCTGCCGCAAGCATTCTACCCGCAAAGCCTCCGAAGCTTCCACGGAGATTCGTACTACGACTTCCCATCACAAGTGGCACATCCCATCCGCCTGCGACTGCGAGATAGGCGCGACAGCCTTCCTTGGCCAGGCCAAACTTCAAGATGCTTCCACTCCTGATCCAGACTGCTCGATTGGGCAAGACGGATCTATCATTAATCGTGACTTTGAAGTCACCACCACAAATGGCTATTAGCATGTCCTTCTGAAACAATAAGCTTGGACCTCTAATCGTCAGCTCCAGAACCGCATCCGTTTGTTGATTGCCAACTAACATGTTCGCAATCTGTACAGCTTGCTTGTCCATCCCCCCACTGACACTGACCCCATACTGCTGAAAGCCAAATCTACCTGTATCTTGAACGGTCGTGCAAAGTCCTGGCGTAATCACCTCTATACTCACTTAGTACACCTTCTCCCCGTAATCGTATTCCCGCTCGGAGATGGGACGGAAGCGAACTTTATCACCAGCGCACAAGAGACTTGGAGAACTTTCACCTGCCTGAAATAAGCTCAGTGGTGTTCTTCCGATAATTTGCCACCCACCTGGGCTCTCCATCGAATAAATACCTGTTTGCAATCCTCCGATCCCTACACTACCCTTCGGAATAGATAGTCGTGGCGAGGAACGTCGCGGCGTGGCCAGTCGCTCATCCATTCCACCGAGATACGGAAAGCCGGGAGCAAATCCGATCATGTACACCAGGTACTCTGTTGTCGAATGGATCGAAATCACTTCCTCTATACTAAGACCATTTTGTTTGGCGACTACCTCCATATCTGGCCCAAAGCTCCCACCATAACAAACCGGGATTTCTACCAGTCTGTACTCTTTAGAGTGAGTGTTGGAGATTTGCTGCGACATTTGCTCAAGAATAGCAACGGCACGATCGTATGGCAAAATATCATCGAGTGGATCGAAAAGAGTAATCGGATCGTAATAGACTGTAACAGTCGTAAAGCCAGGTACAGATTCGATCATCCCGGGGAAAGGATGCTCCTGTAGGTATTCAGAGAATAGGATGACCTTCTCATGGGTCTGTTGATCGATAACCTCTCCTAGTTTGACCATGACACCCGAGTCCCCAAGAGGAGAGAATTCATATCTAGGCAACGTTTTTCCCTCCATTTTCGAATATCGGCACTGCCACATGAATGGAAGGGAGGAGGTTTCCTCCTCCTGCTCAGCTAATTTGTCCGCCTTCCATGACAATATCCCGATCATTAGATATGGTCGTCTCGATTGCCAATAGCAAGCCTTTTACAATTGTTTCTAACGCCATGCTTGGCTGCCCTGCTTGCCTTACTGCCTGTTCAGGCAAATAAGGGATATGGATGAACCCTCCGCGTACGGAAGCTTTTTTCTCAGCAAGGTAATGCATCAATCCATAAAAAAGATGGTTGCACACATATGTACCCGCCGTCTGCGATATGGAAGCCGGAATTCCTTGTTGTTTTAACTCATGTACAATCGCTTTGATTGGCAATGTAGACCAGTAGCCAGTAGGACCGTTTTCCCTAATCGGTGTATCAATCGGCTGATTTCCTTCATTATCCGGGATTCGAGCATCATTGACGTTAATCGCTACACGCTCAACCGCAATATCTCCTCGTCCACCTGCTTGACCAATACATAACACGATGTCGGGATTCGTTTCTTCTATCGCTGCGTACAGATGTTCAATAGACTTTTCAAAAACTGTAGGAATTTGGCGTAGCTCTACTTTATACAAATCAGACTCGATTTTTCCCAGCTCTTTTACCGATTCCCAAGCAGGGTTAACCGTTTCTCCACCAAAAGGATCAAACCCTGTTACTAAAATGGTCTTCATGATTGCCTCCTCCGATCCGCATCGGTCTCATTCGTGAGAGTCGAATATGGGCTTGTCCGTACTGTCGCGAAACACGCCGCGGGCTGGATGCCACACACTTCATGACAGCACGATTAAAAACCTTATGTGTTTCTATGCAATCTCGCAATGCTCCTCCCGCGACCGTCTCATCAGCCGCTTCCGTTATTAAATCAAGCGTCACCCATTCAGGAAAACGAGAGAGTAAGGAAGGAGAGGTTCTGTTCGGCTTTGTAGGCCAACGATAAAACAAGAAATCTTGATCAGTAGGCAATGGGAAAATGGCGGGCTCCCAGTTATGTCCATACCGAATGTAGCGCTCGATAAAGCGTTTATTTTTGTTCCACAGACGCGGATGATGTCTCATCCCTTCCTCGGCTGCCTTTTGAATCGTATCAAGAGCGACAGCATGATGAGGATAGTCAGATCGCTCCATCTCGCGGCCAATTCCGTAAAAGAGTGAGATCGGCATCCAATAAGATACAGGGAATCTCGGCGGGCTATTATACCCTGCGAATGGTTGTGTCCATTCATGCGAAGGGATTCCGTGATCATCAATGATCACATCCGGCAACCAGCGATAAAACAGTTGGGGAACTACCCGCGATTCGCCAAAAACACTCGGCTGAAAACGGTGATTGGTATATTCTAATCCAACAGCATTATAACGGGCAGCATGATGCTTCCAAAATGGATTATCTTTGACGAGCTCTTGATGAAGTGCGACCCCATCCGGATTGGCAAATGGAATCACGACCAGATTGAAACGAGTAAGCCAATCCATTTTTTTGGTTATGAGCTCTGCCACCAGCTCACGTGCAGCAGGCATACTGGAAACCTCGTTTGGATGGTGTCCGGTTTCGAGCAAAATGGTTGGTTTATACAGAGATAGCTTGTGAGTTGATACGTATTTGGAAATCTGGGGTGCTGTTACCTCCACTGCAAAAATCGGCCGTCCTTCAAACGATTTCTCTACTTCCCACATATGTACAGACGGATGTGTAGCCAGCTCTGCCCATTCGCCCATATCTGGATGATGGTTTCGGAGTAGATAAGGAAGCGTCCGTTCTTCGATGCTGGTACTCTTTTCGTTCGTTCTCAGGATGCGTGCTTTTACAGGAGCAGATTGCTCTGCCTCGAAGTATAAATGAGTCGTTTTAATAGAGAAAGCTTGTTCTTCTTTATATTCTTTTACGCGAATGGTTGCCACTGGAGAGCTTGCTGGTTTGACCTTTACAAATGGTCGTACCGCCCCAGGAGAACTCCACGCCACTCCCGTTTTTCTTTCACCCAAATACGCATAGTAGTCCAGCGTATAAAAATAAATATCTTCATGCAACGCTTCTAACGACGATATTGTTTCTTCGTCTATGTCTAGCCGTTCTTCTTGTTCACTCATAGTGACGATTACCTCTATCGAATGAAAGAGCGGAATGTTTCCTTGATACGGCTCATTTTGTTTACATAACAATTCTTCCGTCAACTCAGGTAAAAATTGCTGCGTATAGAATTGCCAAAACTTCTCTCGATCCGTAGGAACCAAGAATTGTTCTTTTGTTGTTCCATAGGAGAAGAAGAGTCCTGACGTAGTTGGATAAGCTCGACTTTGCTCGTCGGCATACGGCACTGTGGATACAGGTACATCCAAATCCCATGTACCTAAGTGCGCAAGCCCGACTCCCCAAGCCTCGACTTGGTAAGTAGTCGGTAGGTTCTCATCCATCACGAATGATACTTGCGACAAGGACAATCCCAATTCTTTTTCCAACAACTGATCAACCGGATATAATTCTTGAAGCCATCGATGAGAAAGCTCCATCCCGCCTTCTCTTTCTTCTCGTTGGAAAGAGATCAAAATTCGTTCTACTCGTTCCCCTGTACGTACAAGAGACGGCAAAATCGTTTCTTTAATCCAGCACAAACCTGGTTTAAAAGCAGAGTGAATATGTACCGTACTATCGTTATCCGGAAGCAGCTCCGTGATTGCGCTCTTCCAGCATCGCTCCAGCGCACGTCGAATCTCTTTTGGTTCTGACAAAAACGCGGTGACCGCAAGCGGAGAAGATAAGCACCCGGCCGTCTCCTTTTGACTAACAATCGCGATCAACTGCTCATGAAACAACTGTTCTATCTCATTTCGTTCGCCCTGGTCTTTCCAAGTTTTCTCTATAAATAAGGGGAATTCCTTCTCTTTTGGCTCGTCTGATTCTTCCCATGCACCAAAAGTCCCCCCGAGTCGGTGCGAAGTGGCAGTCCCGAAATAATCAAGCGCCGCAACAATCGCTTGTCCTCCCCCTGAAAGCTGAATGACTCTTGTTGTCTTTTCTTTAGGGTCTGGGATTACTTCGACCACTCCACTTGCTAGAGGTGCTTCACAATTCATGTGTAAGGAAAAAGTGAGCTCCGCAATCCGATTTGCTTCTCCTGTGAGCGGGAAATGTATCCCGGTCGAGGCTAGACCAATCCGAGCTGCAAAGCGTGCGGCAGACATAACCGCCTCTGCAGTATGGATCCCTGTAAAAAATACATCTGTCCGACTCGTTAAATCCGTACGCCCTGCTTGATAGAACCCTGCCGTTGTCCAAAGCTCTGCCAGACTATCAAGTGGAGTTGGTCTCTCTACGATAGGACTTCCCTCATGCGAGTTCATCTGCGCATACTGGGGTATAGCCATTTGACAGACAGGTGAAGCATCCGCACAAACATATAGTTGAACTTCATGTAAAGAACAACGAATCCTTTCAATGTCGCCGAGTGAAGTCGTTGCAGGTGCTGAATCTGTCCAATATGCCGCCATCCAGCGCAGTAATCGGCTAAGACTCTCCTCGCTTCCACCAGCGAAAGCAATTCGATTGTTCCCTCGATCGAGAGTGCAGGACGCATCATCCACGTCGCAGGATGGCTCGATACATACTGTGCAAAGCCACTCACCACTTTTCGTGCTGCTAGCTACCATCGGTGAATCTTCCATACGAATGGTAGGCAGATCCAGCTCACTTGTTTCAAGGCCTAATCGGGCACAAAAATCAATGAATCCTTCTACGACGATTCCCGTTTGAAAACAGAAGGAAACAGACAATGAATCAGCTACACCGTCATTGTTTCGGTCCGCAACTAACCCTTTCGTTGTAAAAATATCACCTAGCCCTCTCATTGGTTAGCCCCCTTACACGCGCAGATTTGGATCTAGCTCATCACGCAACCAATCGCCCAGCAGGTTAATTCCAAACACCGTAATCATAATGGCGATGCCAGGGAAAGTAGCAACCCACCATGCCGTCTCCAGATAGTTGCGACCGTCTGCCAGCATGCCGCCCCATGTAGGAATCGAAGGGTCTACACCCAATCCAATAAACGTCAACGATGCTTCCAACAAAATATTGGTGGCTACATTTAACGTTGCCAATACGATGATCGAAGAAGAAACGTTTGGCAGGACATGTTTTCTGATGATCCGCAAATTCGTAGCCCCGATTGCTTTGGCAGCCTGGACGTATTCCATTTCTTTTACACTCATGACCTGGCCTCGAACCAGTCGCGCAAAGCCTACCCAGTTACTGATCCCCAGAACAAGTATGAGCTTCCATAGACCTGCCCCAAAGACCGTCATGACGATAATCGCAAATAAAATGAAAGGGAATGCCAGCTGCACATCTGCCAAGCGCATTAACAGATCATCTACCCAGCGCCCGTAAAAGCCTGCGATGAGGCCCAGAATCACCCCGATAACTAAGGAAATCAGTACGGATACGACACCAACCAATAACGATATTCGCGCTCCGTAAATGATTCGGCTCAGTAGGTCACGTCCTACCTGATCCGTACCTAGCAAATACTCGGATTTCCCCGTATCGTCCATCCACGAGGGAGCAACCAACCGTGCACGCAAATCAGCTTTATCAGGAGTGGATGGCGCAATTACCGGTGCAAAAAGTGCGGATACGACGGTAAGCATAAGCAAGAACATCCCCGTCATTGCCCACGGATTTCGAACGAATCTTCTGCCCATCTTGCTCCATTTTCCACGTTTTTTGATTGGTGGATTGGTCTGATTGTTTGTAACTGTCGCTGTCGTCATTCGCTTTTTCCTCCTCCCTGCCTAATACGTGGATCAATAAAGCCATAACTGATATCAACCAACAGGTTCACGAAGATCATCAAAAAAGACAAGATAATCACAGAGCCTTGAATCACTGGAAAGTCACGTTGCGATATCGCATCAATCAGCATACGCCCGATACCTGGCCATGAAAAAACTTGCTCAATAATCACGGTACCGCCCAACAACGTTCCAAATTGCAATCCAATAAAGGTTACCGTTGGGATTAATGCGTTTCGTAAGCCATGCTTGATGATGACAAGCCATTCCTTGATCCCTTTGGAACGGGCCGTATTGATATATTGCTGATTCATTACCTCCAGCATGGAAGAGCGAACTAATCGAGCCAAAATTCCTGACAAGATGAGTCCGAGTGCAACGGAAGGCAGAACCAAATACTCCAGACCTTCATAACCAGAAGCAGGAAACCAGCCCAGCTTAACGGCAAATATGATGATTAACATAATCCCTAACCAAAAGTTAGGAAAAGAGATTCCTAGCAATGAAAAAATGCGTCCGAAAAAGTCAGCTACGCTGCCTCTGTAAACAGCGGAAATGATACCTACTGGAATCGCAATCAACAGGGCGACAAACATTCCCCCGAAAGCAAGCAGCAAAGTTGCTCCCATCTTCTCCTTCATCATGTCGATCACGCTCTCACCCGTTCGGAAAGAGGTGCCAAAGTTACCGGTAAACATATCTTTTAAATAAAGCCCGAACTGTACATAAACGGGCTCGTCTAGACCGAGATTTTTCCGAAGCTCAGTAATTGCCTCTTTGGTAGGCTCACCTGCTTGAAACATGATCGAGACTGGGTCACCAGTCATTCGCACCAGGACAAAAATGACAAGAGTAATAGCAAGAACGACAAAAACACTATGTAGTAGACGTCTAATTAAAAAGGCTGCCATCCCGCTCCTCCTTTATCAAAAGTGAAGGGAATAGAAGAGACATCTTCTACTCCCCTGTTCAAAACATTCCTTATTCAACCGATGCTTCGCGCAAATCGATACGTTCATCTGTCGGAGGTTGGAAGCCTTTTACTCGCTTGTTTACAGCCCACAGGTTGATCGATTGATAGAGCGGTACATCTGGGACTAGCTCATACAGACGTTGATTCAGCTCTTTAAATGCTGCCAGACGCTTTTCTTGGTCAAACGTGGAGCGTTCTGCTTTCAAGAGCTCCTCTACTTTTTCGTCATAGAAATCAGGGTTCCAGAACTCGCCTTTGTGATACATCAGATAGGCAGTATTATCAAAGTCGAGCGTCCATCCACCCCACCCATTCCGGTACATATGTCCTGCTTTTCCGTTCGGAATGAGGTCAGAAGTAAATGTGGAGGCGTCCACCAGATTCAGCTTCACCTTGAGACCGACTTGGCCTAATTGCATTTCGATCGCTTGCGCTACCTCTTTAAACGTAGCATCTGTACCAGGGAGGAAGAGATCAAGCTCTGTTCCTTCCTTCACACCTGCTTCTGCGAGCAGTTGTTTTGCTTTTTCTGGATCATAATTACGTAATGGCAGGTTAGGATCATAGCCGAAAGACATATCGCTTTGGAATGAATTGACACGCTTACCATATCCGCCGAGCAGCGTTTCGATAATTAAGTCTGCATCAATCGCGTAAGCAATCGCTTCACGGACTTTTACATTGTCGACTGGCTTCATCGATGTATTGAATCGAATCGAATAAACGGTTGGCGACCCGACTTGCATCAGTTCAAGATCAGACATGCCCTTGATGGATTCTGTTTGGCTAATCTCGACTTTTTTCATAATGTCGATGGCACCTGTTTGCATTTCAGCTAGACGTGTAGTCGCTTCTGGAATAAAACGGAACGTTACTTTTTCCAGCTTCGGTTGACCTTGCTTCCAATACTTTTCATTTTTCACCAGTACAACCTTGTTATCTTTTTCATAGCTATCCATTTTAAAAGGACCCGTACCTACTGGATGCGTGTTAAAGTACTCGTCCCCTTTTTCCTTGTAATACTTAGGCGGAACGATCACAGCGCCATAACCTGCCAGTTTTGTAATGAGTACAGGATCTTTTTCCTTGAGAACCATGTTGACTGTAAACTCGTCCACCACTTCTACACGGTCAATCGAAGCATAGTTCGCTTGCTGTGGTCCTTTTTTCCCTTCTTCACCAAGCAGGCGATCAAATGTAAATTTCACTGCTTCCGCGTTGAATGGCTCGCCGTTGTGGAAGGTAACTCCTTGACGAAGCTTAAATTGAAGTGTCTTGTCATCCTTGAACTCCCACGATTCAGCGAGTCCTGGCTGGATTTTCAAGTCAGTGGTACGCTCGACTAAGCCTTCAAATACAGATGTTGCTACCGTACTCCAATCAAGCAAAAACGTATCAATCGGATCCCAAGAGTGCGGGTCTCCATTCACACCAAGTGTAAGTTCATTTTTTGCAGGAGTTTTCGCTTCTGCCTTAGATTGCGGATTTGCCTGTGTGCTAGTGTCAGCCGGCTTACTCGAACATCCGCCCAAAGTAGCAGCTAGCACGAGTAATGCGGAGCAAGCGGTAATACCTACCTTCTTTTTCAAAACAAGTCCCCCTTTTCTTTTCTTTCTGGAATTCATGTTGAAGAAATATGATAGCCGTCATTTGTTCCTATTGGTTATACAAATGACAGGCAACATAGCGACCATCGCCCATCGATTGAAATTCGGGCTTGTCCGTTTTGCAAATTTCCATACAATCCGGACAACGCGTATGAAACGTGCATCCACTCGGAGGATTCGCAGGACTCGGTACATCTCCAGTCAAGATGATGCGCTCACGCTTCGTTTTTGGCTTGGCAATCGGAACTGCGGACAGTAATGAGCGCGTATAAGGATGCAGCGGCTCTTCATATAGCGCATTTTTGGGTGCCAGCTCAACCATCCGACCCAAATACATCACGCCGATCCTGTCGCAAAAATGCTTCACGACGCTCAAGTTGTGAGAGATGAATATGTAAGTGAGTCCGTATTGCTTTTGTAAATCTCTCATCAGGTTCAATACCTGGGATTGAATCGATACATCGAGCGCAGATACTGGCTCATCTGCCACAATCAGCTTGGGATTAAGGGCTAGCGCACGTGCAATGCCGATCCGCTGTCGCTGACCACCACTAAACTCATGAGGGAAACGTTCCGAATTTTCCGATTTCAGACCGACCACTCGCATCAATTCCGCTACTTTTTCCTTGCGTTCTTTTGACGTTTCATACAGTTCGAATATGATCATCGGCTCTTCAATGATCTCCCCAACTGTCATTCGCGGATTGAGGGAAGCGAACGGGTCTTGGAAAATGATTTGCAAATCCTTTCGCTTCATCCTCATCTCATTTGGGGAAAGTGCCGCTAAATTCTCTCCTTGAAAAATCACTTCGCCACCCGTAGGCTCGAGCAATCGTAGAATGGCTCTGCCTGTGGTTGATTTCCCGCAACCAGATTCACCTACAATTCCGAGCGTCTCCCCCGTTGCAACGGTAAAAGAGAGATCGTCAACAGCTTTGACGTAATTCGTTACCTTCTTCATTAATCCACTGCGAATCGGAAAGTATTTTTTTAACCCTCTCACCTCAAGCAAGGGATTACATTCTGATTTTCCCAAAAGATTCACTTCCTTTCCGCTTACTCATACAGCCAGCATCTGCTTTTTGTACCATCATTCAGATCGAACAACGGTGGAGCTTGCTCGTAGCATTTGTCAAAAGCCTTCTGGCATCGTTCAGCAAAACGGCATCCTGGGGGCATCTGACCTGGACTCGGAACGGTCCCGCCAATCGTGAACAAGTACTCCTGCTCTGTGTCCATATCCGGGATCGAGCCCAACAAACCAACCGTGTACGGATGCTTTGGAGTAGCAAATAGCTTTTCTACTTCGGCCTCCTCGACGACTTGCCCTGCATACATGACGACCACCCGATCACACATCTCTGCTACCACACCAAGATCGTGCGTGATCAGCATGATGGTCATCTCGCTCTTCTGCTGTAGCTCTCTCATCAGGTCAAGAATCTGCGCCTGAATGGTCACGTCTAGTGCGGTCGTAGGCTCATCTGCAACCAATAGAGATGGACTACAGGACATCGCCATCGCGATCATCACACGCTGCCTCATCCCGCCAGATAGCTGATGCGGATACTCATCAACGATTTCTTCCGCTCTCGGAATTCCGACCAGCTTCAGCATTTGGATCGCATGCTCTTTGGCTTGTTTTTTGTTCATACTTGTATGATTCAAGACGAGCTCCATGATCTGCGCCCCGATTGTATAAACCGGATTCAGTGAGGTCATCGGTTCTTGAAAAATCATCGCGATCTCTTTTCCTCGTACCTTCCTCATCTGATCTTTGGAAAAGGCAACCAGATTTTCACCGTTGTACAGGATCTCTCCTCCGGTGATTCGCGCGGTTCTCGGCAGAAGCCCCATGATGGATAGAGAGGTGACACTCTTCCCACAACCCGACTCCCCTACTACTCCAATCGTCTCACCTTTGTTGATTTGAAAACTAACTCCATCCAAAACGGTAATTTCTCCATTATCGGTTCGGAATCTCGTCTGAAGATTTTTGATTTCCAGCATCAAAGTCCCGCCTTTGCATCTGAATAGCCCAGCTTGCTCATGATTTCATTCGCTACTGCTTTTGTCTCCTCTACCAAATACCCCAATCGATCGAGCTGAAAGCGTGATGTAGCTCCAGCCAAGCTCAAACCAGCTATTACTTGTCCGGTAAAATCCCGAATAGGTACAGCAATTGCTGCGGAATCCGGCTCCAATTCACCGTAGCTTACTGTATAGCCGTTTTCACGAGCATCGTGAATCCATTGCCATAGTAGCTCTTTGTCTATATTTGTGTCTGGTGAGATTTTCTTCATGTCTACCCGGTTCAACAATTCTTCGATCTCATGATCCGGCAGAAATGAAAGTAAAATGCGCGGGCATGCCCCTGCATACAACGGTGATTTTCTGCCTACCTGCGTATATACACGAACATACTGGCGGGTATCGACTTTTTCGATGTAAACCCCTTCGTCTTGATCACGAATAATCAAGTTGACTGCCTCATCCACCGTATCCCGTAGCTGCTGCATATACGGGAGCGCAATTTTCCTGATCTCCAGCCGTTGGGCAACAATGTTCCCAAACTCCAGCAGCTTCAATCCCAATTGGTATTTAGGCGGATTATGAGTGGTCGTTTTGGATACAAAGCCGCGCATTTCGAGCGTCTGAAGAATTCGAAACACCGTACTCTTCGGCATATCTGACAACTCAACAAGCTCAGCCAGGCTTAATTCACTGTTTTGGATAAAATATTCTAGAAACTCTAACGTTTTTAACACACTTCGGTTTGCCGTTTTTTCTGTTTTGTCCATTTTCATCACCATTCAATTGTCCCAAAATACGGAACGTTATTTTGTATTTTGGCATGACACAATATTAAATGAATTCAGTAATTTTCGTCAATACATTTTTACCCCTTAGCAATTAGGTCGTTCTACCTGCTGGCTCAGGGGTAATTTGTACGTAAGCTTTTAGTGAATATTCTTTTTCTTAAACCGTCCACCAGAAACATCATGAATATGACCGATTGCTAAAAATGCAGCGGAATCGATTTCCTCCACGATGGATTTCAGCTTCGCTTCTTCCAATCGGGTGATGACACAGAAGATGACTTTTTTGACATCTCCGGAGTAGCCACCTTCTCCATTCAAATAGGTTATTCCCCGCCCCAGTCTCGCGGTTAACGCATCGCCAATTTCGACTGGATAATCACTGATGATCCATACTGATCTTGATTGTTCGAGCCCGACCATGGTAATATCGATCATTTTATAAGCGATGTAGTAAGCAATTAACGAGTACATGGCCCGGTCCCACCCAAAAATGAAACCGGCACTGCCTAAAATAAAAATGTTAAAAAACATGACCATTTCGCCGACCGAAAACGGACTTTTCCTCGTCATCAGGATCGCAACAATTTCCGTTCCATCCAAGGAACCGCCCGCGCGAATGACGAGTCCCACACCGATTCCGATGATAATCCCACCAAAAACAGCCGAGAGAAGCAAATCGTCCGTCAAGCTAGGGACATGATGGAGGTAGCTCGTTCCCAACGACATCACGACGACACCGAACAGCGTAGAGATGGCAAATGTCTTGCCAATTTGCTTGTAGCCAATAAGTAAAAAGGGCAGGTTCAGCAGGAATAAAAATAATCCAAGTGGGCCTCCTGTCAGCTTTGAGGCCATAATGGAAACACCGGTTACACCACCGTCAATGATGTTGTTTGGGACCAGAAAGATTTCCAGTCCGACTGCCACCAACAAAGCTCCAATGATGATTACGAAAGCTCTTATTGCGATCCTTCTTTTTTTCGTCCGCTTATGAGTGATCGGAGCAATTGCTTTTGCATCCATTTTGATCATCCTTAGCCGTTTTTTTCTTACCCCTTCATCTTTCCCTGGTAGCAAAAAAAATAGCCAGCCAGGATTTCTCCCAGCTGACTCTTCATCATCCTTTAGCCCCAAACGGCAATGGAAATAATGCCAATCGTGATCATCAAAGACATGGACAAACGCCAAACGCGTTGGCGCTCCTTTAGTAAAAAAACCCCGAGCAGCGTACCAAAAACCGTACTTACCTCACGAATGGGCGCGATTGCTGCCAGTGGTGCCAATGTCATAGCAAACAAAAACAACAAATACGAACCTGGTGAAAGGACGGCACCGAGTACAATCGTTCGCCAGTTTTTCTGCCACTCACTGCGGATGAGTCCCTTCTTCCAAACGAAGCTCCCGGCGACAATCAGACAGGCAAAGTTCGTTATTTCCAATAAAGCGAATGGAGATAATTGTTGTACGATTTGCTTGTCGATTAACGTGTACCCTGTAATGCATAGTCCAACAGCAAAAGCGTATCGCAGGGCAAGCGGATTCACTGGTTGAGCCTGACGATCTGTGCCAATCATTCCACTAATGGCGAAGACTCCAATCACGATACAAATGACCCCCAGCCATCCCGGTACAGATAAATACTCTTGAAAGAAAATCGCGCTAAAAAACGGAATGAGAAGCGTCCCCGTCCCCCTCATGATGGGGTAAACCTGTGAGATATCCCCGTATGTATACGCCTTTGAAATCAATAAGGTATAGCATCCTTGAAAGAAAAAGGACATAAACAGAAAAAGAACCAAAGACCATGTCAGTTGTACGTGCATTAATTCCCAAATGAGAACAGGCAAGAGGATCACAGTTGTTGGTAATGTAATCAACCAAAGAAACGCCATTTTGTTCTCACTTTTTTTCGTGAACAGGTTCCAGACTGCGTGCGCAAGACCTGACGATAGTACGAGCAGAATCGAAATCGATAGCATGTGTGCCCCTTCTCTCTCTTGTTGTACAAAAACAATCAAAGGCAATAAAACACATTGCGTTTAGTTGCTTTTCTTTCGACGTGTACAGTATACACCCAGTCCTCGCAAAAATTAAGCATTGTTTCCGAACACACGCATCTTTTTCCATTCTCCGCATTTTGGGTTATAATGGAGGGATGACACTTCGTTCGGAGGATCTGACTACATGTTGCAAAGAGAGTTGACTCGGGAACAAGCGATACAGGTAGGCGAGCAAATCCTAATTGCCGTCGAAGGACACATCATTGAACGGGGCTATACGTACTTTTCTGATGGCGTCGTCTTCAATACACGCGTAGAACAAGCCCAATATTTGACGAGTGATGTTCAAGGTTCCGAGGTGTATCGTGTTCGCCTCGATATGGAAACGGTTCAAAACAGTACCTGTACCTGCCCTTATTCGCGCATTTGTAAGCATATTGCGGCTACTTTTTTTCAGATGTACAGTGTGTTCGAGAATCCTCGTACATTTTTGACCCGCTCCCAACAACCAAGACGAGCTACTTTTTCTCCTCATCTGCTGATTCCTGCTTATAAATACAGTCATACCGCTCCTGCTCAGCAGGATACAGCGTCTGTTTCCTCTCCGCTTACCGCGAACAGCTCCGTCAAAGAATGGTGGGCATTTTTTGAGAGCTGGACACGTAACCTGTTTGCGGCCATGGAATCGTATCGAGCTTCCTCTGAGTTATTATCGAGCTATCAAAATGTGCTGAGTGTTGCTGCCTCGTGGCCAAAGGATC
Source organism: Brevibacillus sp. BC25 (assembly GCF_000282075.1). Taxonomy (NCBI): domain Bacteria; kingdom Bacillati; phylum Bacillota; class Bacilli; order Caryophanales; family Paenibacillaceae; genus Brevibacillus; species Brevibacillus sp. BC25. The sequence continues at coordinate 14,066 of NZ_AKIX01000037.1, read as the reverse complement.
GGGCACAACTCTTTGTCATTCATGCCAATCTGTTTCATCTCATGAAGCTTACACAATACGTCAAAACGTACCGACAATCATACTGGTTTCTGGATTTGGTTCAGACAGCCGAGCGGCTATTGGATCAAATAGAAGGGACGTTGTACTTCGCGGATATCCCAGCTCTCTTGACTCACCATCAGGATGCCATCGTAGATACACTTCAACTGACAAAACAATTGAAAGAAAACGAAGCCACTTCCCTCTACTGGATTTTCGCCTATCAAATGTTATGGTGGATGCTATTGAAGAAGCCGGAGTGGATGCAAGAGGAGATCCATGTACTGGATCAGCTTATCAACGACGAAAACAGTTCTGCCGCCGAAAAGGAAAAAGGGCTGCTGCTCCGTGCCCACTTTCATGTGATGGAAAAGGAGGACGAAGCTGCTCTACAAATCTGGAAAAGAATGAGCCGTTTGAACCTCTCCTTCTACTTGTCCTATATGAAATCATTCGCTCGCAATGGAGAATGGCAGCGATTTCTCGATTGGACTGCTTCGTTGACGTCCTTAATCGGTCAAGCCGAGACACAACAATACCGACTCGTTATCGCCATTTGGCAGGAAGCGATGGAGCATGTGGGACGATCAGCCGAGTGCGGAGCCAAGCTAAAGCAGTTCTTACCGAGCAGTTATCACGAATATGCCGCCTATCTATATGAAGAACGACAGTTTCAGCAATGGATTGATTTGCAAATGTCGTTTCAAGTGCCCATGGTAGATATTTCGATCGTGCAGGTGAAAGAAATCGAGGAAGCCGAGCCAGCTCTGCTCTTCCCTTTTTATTTACGTGAGGTGAACAGACTCATTGCGGAACGTAATCGAACGGCCTACAAAGAAGCGATCAAGCTCATGAAAAAGGTAAGGACGATTTACAACAGAGCAAACCAAGATACGCGCTGGGAACGATACGTGGAACAATTATCTGCCAAACATAATCGATTACGTGCTTTTCAAGAAGAGCTAAGGAGAGGAAATTTCAACTTATGAATACCGTCACTACATTGGTTCTAGACGGAGAGCTTTTGGCAGACGGACAATTCTTGATTACTGGCAAAGACACGCAAGGAGCAGTGGTCGATCCAGAAGAATTGGCAGGAACACTGTTTGCGTGGGATGAGTCATCCTATTACGGAACCTTCCTGGACAAAAACGAGCAAGGTGTACTGCTCAGTCCTGCCAAGGCCCTCTCCTTTTTCGTCTCCCCCCAGTGGCTTTTGCATCGGACCTATTCATCCAGCACGCCATTTGAACAATTTACGCATGTAGCGAAAATGATCCGGGATACGCTCGCACAAGGCTCCATTGCCCCTGATTTTTCTTCCTGGAAAAAAGGACAAATAGGCTGGAGAGCCCTGCATACTCCCGGCGATTTTCCGGAGTACGGACACAAGTGGCTTTCGCTCGTCGTGGAGGAATCCTCGCAAGGCACTGGTGAGATTGGACGAAAGTGGGAGCAGCTATTGACGCAATACCCGGCTCTGTACGTCATGGGTGCCGATCTTTCTCCACACCTTCAGGAACAGGAATGGTTGCAATCGATAGGCTGGCTGCCAGATACGACCCCGTTTCGCACATGCTTGCAAATCGTCGAGGCCGAGGAGCATCCCAATGACTGGCAACTCCAAGTGTATTTGCAGAATCGTGAAGAGCCCGATCAGATATTTCTCATTGAGCCACACCAGTTGACGGCTGAGGGAGCAGCCACCGCTCGCATCCCCGCTGACTGGCGTGAGCACTGGAATCGTTTTCTCACGGACCTTGCCAAATGCAAAGAGATTCTCCCGTGGCAAAAAGACACTCGGGAGAATCAAAGCCGTTTTCTCACCCGACTGACGAACGAGCAAGCATGGATCTTTTTAACGTCGAGCAGTTTGCAGTTGGTGCAAGCCGGTATTCACGTCTTTCTACCAGCATGGTGGGAACAAGTACGCCGGGTAAAACCGAAGCTAAAAGCCAAGATTACAACCTCTGTCGGGGCTAGCAGACAGTCCTTCCTAGGTGTCTCCCAACTCATGGATTTTGAATGGAAGCTCGCCTTGGGACCTGTGGAGCTCAGCGAAGAGGAATTTGAGGAACTCATTAAACAAAAGCAGCGTCTGCTGAAAATTCGCGGGCATTGGGTACAATTGACGCCCGATCTATTCTTGCAGCTGCAGGAAGCGCTCAAGAAAAACCAAGCGAAAAACGGCTTGTCCCTACGTGACGTCATGAGAATGCACCTCGCCCCTACTGTGGAGCTTGAGGAGCTACCCGATGATGAGTTCGATTTCGACACTTCTCTAACGGTTGAAGTTCAGCTAAACCAGCATTTGCGAGAGCTGTTGAATCAATTGCAAGAAACGAAGCGCATCCCGATTATAGAGCAGCCATCTACTTTTCACGGGACGTTGCGAAATTATCAGCTGGAGGGCAGTTCGTGGCTGTTCTTTTTACGCCGCTTTGGGTTGGGAGCTTGTCTGGCCGATGACATGGGATTGGGGAAAACGGTTCAATTTATTACGTACCTGCTTCATGTCAAACAACATGGCCCAGCCAGTACTCCTTCTCTCTTAATCTGTCCGACCTCCGTCATAGGCAACTGGCAAAAAGAGCTGAAGCGCTTCGCCCCCTCTCTTCAAGTAACGATTCACTATGGCAATGATCGTCAAAAGAAAGAGGCGTTCTTGCCAGCGATCAAGGGAGCCGATCTAGTCATTACCTCCTACGCCCTGTCCCATTTAGATGAGCAAGAGCTAGGAATGGTTACTTGGGATACGATTTGTCTCGACGAGGCGCAAAATATTAAAAACGCCTATACAAAGCAAGCATCTGCTGTGCGCGATTTGAAAGCATGGCACCGGATCGCTCTCACAGGCACTCCGATCGAAAATCGTCTGAGTGAGCTCTGGTCCATTTTTGATTTCTTGAATCCTGGCTACTTGGGAAGTCTCGGGGAATTTACCCAGCGTTTTGTCCACCCCATCGAACGCGACCAAGACCAACACCTCATCAATCAGGTGCAACGACTCATTCAGCCTTTCCTGCTCCGTCGTGTGAAAACCGATCCGAACATTCAGCTCGACTTGCCAGACAAAAATGAGAGTAAGGAATATGTACCGCTGACTACCGAGCAAGGCGCACTTTATGAGACAGCGATTCAAGATATGTTTGATCGTATGGAAAAAGCATCTCCCATGGAGCGGCGCGGTCTGATTCTGACGACACTGACACGTCTCAAACAATTGTGTGACCACCCTGCCCTCATTTTGAATGAAATCTCAACAACAGATGAAGCCAGTCGCTCGCACAAATTGGAAAGACTGCTGGAATTGTTGGAGGATATTCGCCAAAAGAAAGAGCGTTGTCTGATTTTTACCCAATATATCGAAATGGGTAATTTGCTCCAACGAGTGCTGACGCGAGAAGGCTATGGACCTGTCTACTTCCTAAATGGGTCCACGAAGAAAGAAAAACGCGATGAGATGATCGCTCGTTTTCAAGACTCTACACTTCCAGACCATGAACGCGGGGCCGTCTTCATTCTTTCCTTACGCGCGGGTGGAACCGGCTTGAACTTGACGGAAGCCAACCATGTCATTCACGTAGATCGCTGGTGGAATCCTGCGGTAGAAAATCAGGCCACAGACCGTGCTCATCGCATAGGACAGCAGCGCAATGTTCACGTCTACAAATTCATCTCGCTCGGGACAATTGAGGAACGCATTGATGAAATGATGGAGAGAAAGCTATCGTTGAGCCAGCAAATTGTCGGGGCGGGCGAAAGCTGGATCACGGAGCTATCAACGGAAGAGCTGCGGGACTTGTTCACCCTGCGCCATGATTGGCTAGACACGAAAGGATAGATGGAGTATGGAGCCAGTGCAACAAAACGACAGCAATTCCACTATGCGCCGCCCTACAGAAGAGCCCAAGCTGCCCGAGGCATGGCTGCGTTTTTTGGAAGCTGTTCAAGAACAATTTTCCGATAACCAACCAAAGAAAGAGTAAGTATGAAAACCCAAGGCCTGATCACGTTATGGATCGAGCCTTGGGTTTGATTTTTCTAGTGGAAAGGAAACCTCCACTGTCGTACCTTTATTCGGGGTACTCGAAAAATGAATATACCCGTCGTGTGCTTGAATGATTTTATAACAAATCATGAGTCCTAGCCCGGTCCCTTTTTCCTTTGTGCTATAAAAAGGCTCCCCTAGTCGTTTCAGCCGTTCTTCCGCCATACCGCAGCCTTGATCAATGATTCTAATCATCACTTGCTCGTTTTCTTTACGCCTAGCCACGATGTGAATCGTCCCACCATCTTGCATTGAGTCAACAGCGTTTGACAGAAGATTCATGAAAAGCTGCTGAATTTGATTCTGATCGCACAAAATCGTGGTTCCTTCCACTTCCTTGACATCTAGCACCAGATGATGACGCTCTAGCTTTACTTGCATCAATCGTGTAACCTCTCGCAGCAAATTCACTAGATTTTTTGGTTCGTACGGTTCTGTGCATTCTCTTGATAAAAAGACGTATTCTCGCAGGACACTCTCTAATTGGTGAAATTCAGCCTGCATAATATCAAAGTATTCCCTCTTCCATTGGTCTCGACGAAGCAATTGGACGAAGCCTTTGATGGAAGTTACCGGGTTTCGTATTTCGTGCGCAACCCCGGCAGCCATTTGCCCAATGACAGATAGCTTGTCTATCTTTTGTAAAAACTCTTCTGTTTGCACGTGCTTCGTGTGATTTCGAATGATAAATATGACTTGGTTCGGCTCATGTTCTTCATGAATCACCGGGGTGCCTTTTGCCTCCAGCGTGATGTTTTTGCCATTCCGGTCCGGGCAAGTAAATGTAATGAGACGAGGTTGCTTCTCCACCGTGATCTGACGAATCGTTTGCATAACAAGCCTACCCGTTTCCAGTGGCAGTACAGCTAGCAGGTGGCGATTCACTACTTCATCAGGAGCGATCTCCAGAACGGATTGAACGGATGGTGAAATATACGTAATGATCCCCTGACTATTGATGATCACGATAATATCAGACAAGTTTTCAGCAATCAATCGATAGGGCGATTCGCTCACACGTTCTGCTTCTTGTGCTTTTTTTAGCTCAGTAATGTCGACACAAGAAGCAATGACTTCCTTCACACGACCATCGGAAAAAATCGGACGAAAAGCAGCCAGATAGCGAATCCCATTGACACTGCCTTCGTAATACACGTTTTGCTCCCCGCTCCACGCTCGCTCATACGATTCTATTTTACGTGGAATCTCTTCAGCCGGGATCATATTCAGCAAATCTTGTCCAATCACTTGTTCCGGTGTCAACCCCATGCGAAAAAGCATCTCTCCTTCGCACAGCGTATGAACGAATGCATCTCCCTGTTTCCGAAAAGCAAATGTCATTCCTTGTTGCTTGCGAAGAACGTCTCCTCGCTCACTCTGATCCACTTCGTATGTATCAAAAGCTCGGTGCTGTCCACCATTGAGTAGTAGAAATGCACTGTTCCTAAACCTTTCCTCACGCTTCAACACACGAGCCAAGTCTTCGGCAGGCATGGGCTCACTAAACCAAAAACCTTGAGCAGAATCACAACCAAGCTGCCAAAGAAAATCCAGTTGCTCTTGCGTCTCTACACCTTCTGCCGTTACTTGCACGCCCAGACTTCGTGCCATCGCCATGACGGTTTTGATAACGGTCGCCTGTGTGACATCGCTCATGCATTCACTTACACAGGATTGATCGATTTTTAGTTTGTTCATGGCAAAGCGGGATAGATGTTGAATGCTGCTATAGCCCTTGCCAAAATCATCCAAGCTGATTTTTACCCCGATCCTTTTTAATTCTGCCAAAATCTCGATGGTACGCTCCCCATCTCTGGCAGAATCCTCGGTAAATTCCAGCTCCAAATAGTGAGGCTGCAGGTTCGTTTCGTCTAAGATCGCTTGAATCCTGCTACCCAACTGGTCCGATTCCAAGGTATAGGATGACAGATTCACACATGTCACAAGAGGTGGTAGTCCAGCGTCCTGCCAAGCTTTGTTCTGCTTGCAAGCCGTTCTGATCACCCATTCCTCTACCAAAAGAATCAAACCACTCATTTTTGCTAATAAAAATATCCAATCCGGGGGCAGTAGCCCTCTTTGATGATGGTTCCATCTTACCAGAGCTTCTGCTCCGATTATTTTGCCTGTTCTCAGGTCGTAGAGTGGTTGATAATAAAGGCTAAGCTGCTGATTGACAACCGCTTGATGAAAATCTCGAACGTAGCGATCCAGTTCCTTTTGGTTCATTGTCTGTATACGAACCACGCCTTCCTGGAAATCATTCTGATTTTTCCAACTTTACCCCTGACTCTACTTTATAGGAAGAGGCTAGCACATGTCCATACGTCTACGGTGTATAGAAAAAACCCTCCTCAAAGGGAGGGGTCAGCTACGCGCGAATTCTCATCAGAGCGCGTTCTTCTTCTTTTATCCGCGGACAGGTATAGCAATACTTTTGCTCCCCCGTCTTATAGTACAAACAGCATTGATTCTTGATGCGCACTTTCGCTTGAGGATCACGCATATCTTCGATCCAGCGGACACCCACACGAAATGGATTTTTTTGCAATCCAAAGCTCTCGCCTTCCAGCTGATGACAGAGGACATCGTAATCAGCCTTCACTTGTTGCTTGATGCTATCCTGTTCTACCATCGCCACAAAAGCATCCGTATAGTAATTGAACTTGGTCGGGAACTGTCCCCAGAGCATCGCTTCGGGGTTTCCCGTTACTTTTGCAAGAGTCGTGAGCAACGGGTGCAGGAAGTCTTGGAAATACGCACGATAGCATTCCTTCAGCCAGATTGCGCGCTCTGCTTCACTGGTAGGAGCTTCTACGATCTCATACGCCGGGATCACAAAGACGAATTGCGGATAATCATCCTCGTAAAACAATTCAATCGTCATATTATCCAGCGTCATGGTAAGTGCACGGTTCCAAACAGAGATCATGTACGAAAGACCGAGTGAAGGGCTCGTGAGCCAACTGCTGATGTAAGTACCAGCAGCAGTCAGCTCATGTGCCTTGATTAGCGGAGCATAAATTTGTACGAGCTCATTCATATGTGTTGGGTCTACTAAATCTCTAGCCTTCATGGAAAATAAGGCATTGGGTCTCGGTTTTGAAGAAATATCAAAGCGTTGTGCGATAAAATCGTCATCCCATTCTTGCATCACGATCTCACCTCTCTATTCAGTATCAAGAAAAAACGCGGTTTGACTGGTCGAGGTACGTGCCGAACTGTGCTTTATGCAATCTGCTATAGATGCCTTCACGAGCCAAGAGCTGATCATGACTACCTTGCTCCGTGATGCCTTGTTCCGTTACAACGATGATTCGATCTGCATTTTTAATGGTAGCCAATCTGTGGGCGATCACCAATGTCGTACGGCCTTTGGACAATTCCTGCAAGGACTGCTGGATCGCCGCCTCCGTTTCGGTATCGAGTGCAGAGGTAGCTTCATCCAAAATCAGGATCGGTGGGTTTTTCAAGAACATGCGCGCAATCGCCAGTCTTTGTTTTTGACCACCAGACAATTTGACTCCGCGTTCACCAATGACCGTTTCCAGACCAGCAGGCTGAGAACGGATAAACTCTTCTAGTTTAGCCAGACGCGCTGCCTCCCAGATCTCTTCCTCAGAAGCGTTTAGTTTTCCGTACACGATATTTTCGCGAATCGTCCCTGAAAAGAGGAACACATCCTGCTGAACGATCCCGATTTGGCTGCGCAATGACGCTAACGTGATTTCGCGAATATCCATTCCATCAATGGTGATGCTGCCCCCGTCGATCTCATAAAATCTCGGCAAGAGGCTGCACAACGTGGTTTTTCCTGCTCCAGAAGGGCCTACAAACGCAATGGTCTCGCCCGCCCGGATGTTCAAATCAATGTTTTGCAAAACAGAAGACTCTTGATCGTAGCTAAACGAAACATTCTTGTACGAGATATCGCCCTTCAACGACTCTACCTGGATCGCATCTGGAGCATCCGCAATATCCGGTGCTGTGTCCATGATTTCGATGTAGCGCTTGAAGCCGGCAATCCCTTTTGGATAGCTCTCAATAATCGCATTAATTTTCTCCAATGGACGGAAAAATACATTCGTTAACAGCAAGAAAGCGACAAATTCACCGTAAGTCAGTGCACCTTGAATAACAAACCAGCTGCCGCAAATCAGGACAAACAAATTGACTAAACGCATCAGCACGTAACTGACGGAAATATTTTGGGCCATGATTTTGTAGGACAACAGCTTGGTAATCCGAAAACGCTGGTTGTTCTCTGCGAATCTTTTGTTTTCAAATTGCTCGTTGGCAAAAGCTTGTACGACACGCATTCCGCCTACGTTGTCCTCAACACGTGCGTTGAAATCCGCCATGTCGCCGTACAAACGATGGAACGCTCTCGTCATTTTACCGTTGAAGTGAACAACAAAGAATATCAAGACCGGAATCACCAAAAACGTAAGTAGCGCCATTTCTTCATTAATATTGAACATCAGGAGAAAAGCACCGATCAGCGTCATCACGGCGATAAACAAATCTTCCGGACCGTGGTGAGCGACCTCCCCGATCTCCATCAAGTCATTCGTTAGGCGAGATAGCAGATGCCCCGTCTTGGTATTATCGAAAAAGCGGAAAGAGAGCTTTTGAATATGGTCGTACAGCTTCTTCCGCATATCCGTCTCGATATTAATTCCAAGCATATGTCCCCAGTACGTAACAACATAGTTCATCCCGGAGTTAAGACCATACAAAGCCAAAAGTCCAATGCACGCCCACACGATCATGTTCCAATCTTTGCTTGGAAGTAGTTGATCGACAACCATATTCACTGCAAGCGGAAATCCCAACTCCAACAAGGCAACGAATACTGCACACGCGAAGTCGAGGATGAATAATCCACGATAAGGCCGATAGTAAGAAAAAAATCTGCGAAGCATTGAAGCAGCAACTCCTCTCTCTCAAGAACAACATCAATCAAGTGTTTGATTTTGAAAATCATTTTCATTATATATGGATTTGCCTTTTATATCGATGGTTTATTGGAATTTTTTTCTTCGCGGAGCACATTGGCAGAAAAAAACGGTTCAAACCTCCTTATCCATAAAGGAATGAGAGGCTCAAACCGGAATTTCACTCAGCGTAAATCTTGATAAGCAGGTACCCCACCCGCCCCTTTGGCAGAAAGGATCGCATTGATGATCGCTTCCGCCAGCACTTCAACACTTAGTGTCCCGACGAGATTGACTGAAGCATCCACACCCCCTGTGGCGATGGCAAAAATCGTGTCTCCATCACTCATCGTGTGAACCGGATGAATCGTCTTTGCGAGTCCATTATGCGCCATTTGCGCGACTTTATTCGCCTGTACTTTATTCAAATTCGCGTTGCTCGCAACCACTGCAATGGTAGTGTTCGTCCCTGCTGGAACCGGGGGAGTTGCCGCATCGATCATCCAGGACAAGCTATCGCGGATATTGCCATCCTCTCCCCTCGCTCCTGCCAAAATTTCTCCTGTGGAGGGTAACCGCACTTCTCCGACGGCATTCACCGCTACGATTGCACCTACGACGAGACCATTTGGCAGGCGGCGAGAAGCTGTTCCAAGCCCACCCTTCATCGCTCGCTTCATCCCTGCCATTTTTCCAACTGTCGCACCCGTCCCTGCCCCGACATTTCCTTGCTGGACTGGCTGTTTGCTGGCAAGACGCGCAGCCTCGTAGCCCATTTGTTGATCCGGACGGATTTTGGCACTGCCAATCGATAAATCAAAAATAACCGCAGCTGGAATGATGGGAACGACGCCCACCCCGACATTGTAGCCTTGGCCCTGTTCTTCCATATAACGCATGACACCACTTGCCGCATCCAAGCCATAGGCACTGCCCCCTGTTAAAACGATAGCATTGACCTCCTGGACAGAATTGATCGGATTCAACAAATCCGTTTCTCGCGTCCCAGGTGCAGAACCTCGTACATCTACTCCGCATGCTGATCCTTTTTCCAGCACAATGACTGTACAGCCAGTCAAGGCTTCCTCATTTTGGACTTGTCCGACTTTGACGCCAGGAACATCGACGATCGTACCACTTGCGAGCTTTGGCATTCGGGGTGAGCCGTTCTTTGACGAGCTTCCTTCTTCTCCAGCTGCCTCCTGTCCAATTGCAGTACCAAGCGTCAGGAGAGAAGCAGGTACGGCTGCTGCCAAGCCTAGCATGGCTGTTTTTTGGAGGAATTTCCGCCTGGTTACGGACGGTTTCACTAGCAATTCTTCATGCTTCTCTTGTACTTGCTTTGCATCCTTCCAATCCTTGGCCATCGTCGTATCCACCCTTCATCATAAAAGTTAAGATGTTTATTTTCGGAAATTTCAGACTTATTTTCATCATAACTTGTTTCACTGACCCACTCAATTCCCCCCTGCACTTTTGGTCGGAAAGTCGTATATCTTTTTGCCTTCTACTGTTTCCTTAAAAAAAGGATGGCGAAGTAGACTCCTTTTTACTATAATGAAAAACTGTGAAAAACGGCCCCGACTTTTCTGAAAGGGGAAAGTCACTATACGATACAGAAATGAGGAACATTTTTGAACCTTCATCAACTAAAAATGGAATGGTTTTCTAACGTACGTGCGGACGTGCTGGCAGGTATTACGGTTGCACTTGCCCTGATTCCGGAAGCCATCGCTTTTTCTATTATTGCCGGTGTCGATCCAATGGTTGGATTGTACGCTTCCTTTTGCATCGCAGTCATCATTGCGTTTGTCGGAGGAAGACCGGGCATGATTTCCGCAGCTACTGGTGCTATGGCGTTATTAATGATTACCCTGGTCAAGGAGCATGGCATCGAGTATTTATTTGCGGCTACTGTTCTGACTGGTATTTTGCAACTGGTACTGGGGGCCTGTAAAATCGGCAGGCTGATGACCTTTGTCCCTCATACCGTCGTGCTTGGTTTCGTCAATGCGTTGGCTATTCTCATCTTTATGGCTCAGCTTCCCCATTTCATTGGGGCGTCCTGGGTAATGTACGTCATGCTAGCTGGAACGCTCGCGATCATTTATTTGTTGCCGCGTCTCACCAAAGCAGTCCCTTCTGCTCTCGTAGCAATCATCGTCATGACTGTCATTTCCATCTGGGTAGGTCTTGATTTACGGACCGTTGGAGACATGGGTGAAATCACACGTCAATTACCGATGTTCCACCTTCCTAGTGTCCCGTTGAACTGGGAAACACTCATGATCATACTGCCTTACTCCTTTCCACTTGCATTGGTCGGGATTCTGGAATCATTGATGACTGCTGCCATTCTTGATGAGATGACAGATACACGAAGTAACAAAAACACGGAAGTGAAAGGCCAAGGGATCGCCAACATCATCACCGGATTCTTTGGCGGAATGGCTGGTTGTGCTATGATCGGACAGTCCGTCATCAATGTGAAATCAGGTGGGCGTGGTCGTCTTTCCACCTTGGTTGCAGGGATTTTTCTCTTGTTCCTGATACTGGTCCTTGGAGACGTCGTCAAACAAATCCCAATGGCTGCTCTCGTCGGTGTCATGGTCATGGTATCGATTGGGACGTTTAACTGGCAATCCATACGGGATCTGCGGAAAATTCCTTTTGGGGATGCCGTTGTCATGATTACGACGGTGATCGTCGTCGTCGCTACTCACGATTTGGCAAAAGGGGTCATTTCTGGTGTGATCCTAAGTGCCGTCATTTTCGGCTGGAGAATGGCTCGCTTGCATGCCACCTCCTACGCGAGCGATACTGGCGGAAAAGTGTACGCCGTCACTGGTCAACTGTTCTTTGGTACTATGACACACTTCGTCGACCAATTTTCCTTTCAGGATGATCCCAATCAGATTATCATTGACTTTTCTCGTTCCCACGTCTGGGATTTGTCAGCTGTAACGGCTATTTCGAAAGTCGTAGAGAAATACAGACAGCTGGACAAATTCGTAGTCATCACCGGACTTAATGATGAAAGTAAGCGATTGATTGATCGTGTGGGTATAAGCACGCCTGCCGGACATTAACCTGCTGTTTACATGGAAATCCCCTAACGGATACAAGATCTTCATCTCTTGTCGTTAGGGGATTTCCTTTTGTCCGAGAGAAGTCAAGGTTTCCTCTTATTTCATTTTTGCAATAGTCCGATCATATTTCCGAATTGGTCAGCAGTAAAATGCAGTGCTAGAATGATCAATAACAATGTTCCTGCTTTTTAACTGCAAAGGTTGTGACAGAAGATGGAATTTTCATGGAAACGTAATTTGATTGTGTTATGGATTGGGGTATTTTTCTGTAGCACCGCCTACTCCATCTCTATCCCTTTCCTGCCCATCTTCCTCCATACTTCACTGGGGGTCAATGAGCATCTGGAAGCCTGGTCCGGCATTTCGTTTGGCATCACGTTTTTAGCAAGTGCACTCATCTCGCCATTTTGGGGCTCTCTTGCGGACAAATATGGACGAAAGCCTATGTTGATTCGCTCTGGATTTAGCCTCGCTCTGTTGTACTTTTTGACTTATTTGATTACAGACCCTTATTTGTTTCTTGTGTTACGGATCTTCCAGGGCTTGCTAGCCGGCTACGTACCTGCCGCCATTGCGCTGGTAGCGACGAATACACCAGAAAAAAACGTCGGGTACTCACTGGGGATTATGGCGACTTCGGGTGCAACAGGAGGAATCATCGGTCCGTTGGTTGGCGGTGTCGTCAGTCATGTATGGGGAAACGCGGAAGCTTTCATTTTTTCAGGATTTGTCGTGCTTGTAGCAGCGCTGATCGCCACTTTCTTTGTGAAGGAAACGAATTTGAACCGCTCCGGCAGTCGCTCGAGTGTACGCGAAGATTTGCGCGCTGCGCTGGCAAACCGCCCGTTGATGTCTATACTGGGTATGAGCCTGATGGTCACGATTTCCGTTATGCTTCTTGAACCTTTATTAACTGTGTATGTCATGCAATTGGGCGCTTCGCAGCAAGACGCTTCCCTCAGCTCCGGCATCATTTTTGCGGCAGTAGGCATCGCGACGGTCATTGCTGCTCCACAGTGGGGAAAGCTCGGGACAAAAGTCGGCTATTCAAAAATCTTATTCATCGGCTTAATGGGTGGAGCGATCGGAAATTTACTGCAATTCTTCTTCACCGATCTGTATGGCTTTGGCATTTTGCGATTCGCGTACGGACTGTTTTTTGCCGCTGTTTATCCGTCGATCAACGCCATGATTGTAAAAGTCTCGGAACCAGAATTTCGCGGCAGAGCGTTTAGCTTGAACCAATCCTCGACGCAGCTCGCGACGATGATGGGGCCAATCATTGGCGGATTTCTCGGGGGACTCATCCCGATTCGCTTCGTCTTTATCATCAATGGCATTGCGCTGTTGATTACTGCCATCGTGATTCGATCCAAACGATCACAATTGGTCGGACAGCCGTTGAAGCAGCAAACAACGGAGCGTCAGCTAGCTACCAAGTAAGCTGTGTATCCTGATCACATGCGAAAACTCCCTCTAAAGCGTACAGGTGAACACCTGGCGATGACAGAAGGGAGTTTTTCACGTGATCCCGCCTTTTCTTCCACGATTGTATTCGCTACAATAGTAAGTACTCAGAATGTGAACAGAAGATTCTGACAAACAAAAAGTCAAATTACATACGCCATGGAACGACCCGCATATTCCGATTTGACGAGACCACTCATTTTATCTGGGGAAAGGGGAATATGTACATGTCGGGTAAAACGGTGATCTTGCTTATTCTGATCATCATTGGGCTGATCTGCGTCAATCTGTTTGTCTCCAACGGTTTCATTCGCCTGCTTGCCATCGTAGGAATCTTAGGGATTACTTTTGTTCTGCAGGGGGCCGTGGTTCGAAAGAGGTGAAGAGGGGACGGTTACCAGCGAAGGCGATCTACACTGTCACGCTGGCTTTTTTATGAAAACAGCGGCGGGCTCGGTTGAAAAATCCAATCCTAGCCCGCCG
>NZ_AKIX01000036.1:0-58975 GCF_000282075.1 Brevibacillus sp. BC25 | reverse complement strand
TCCCCCCTGCTGGCGTGTCAGAGTCGAAGAGAACTGTGCTTTTTCTTCTCCTCCACTATGTTGACTCAAACCAAATAGACCGTGTCTTTCTTAGTCTATATCTGACTCTATATCCACCAAGTACCACCTGCTCTCTAGCAGGATTGAAAGGAGGCTCCTCGAATAGTAAGAGAGACATACATAAGTAGATAGGTAGGGGTGAACACCGTGCAAAAGAGATGTACCCGCTGCGGGAATGAAATGGAGATCGAGCTGCGTAACGTCGTGTACCGGAAACGAGTCAAAATCATGAATGTACCTGTACACGTCTGTGTGGACGACGACTGTGATCATTCCCAAGTGGTAGATGTGATTAAGGATGATTTGAAGTCACTCATGGAGGAACTGGGCCAACATCCGCAGCGCCAGGCAATCGAATTTGAAGAAATGTCAGAGTTATCCAACTTATTGGTATTGATTGCTAATGAGAAGGTGAATTCGACCGTAAGAGAATTACTTGGTGAAAAAGTCAACGAGCTATTGGATCTGTTTTTGTTGGCGCAGTCCCTTGGCGATGAAAAATGGATGCTGGAGCTACGCGAACGTCTAACGAAAATTATGGTGTAAGGATAAAGAGATGCCTAGCAGAAAGGTATCTCTTTTTTCATTTCTCCACTGCACCGCAAATGTAGACTTTGCTGCTTGGACTTATGTATACTGATAGGCACATGAGATAAGGAGAGATGAACATGTCACAAAAACAGCTTCACTCCGTAGAAGAACTGGATGAGTTCGTAGCGAAAAATGGGAAAAAGCTTTTGTTTAAGCATAGCACGATCTGCCCGATCAGTACGTCCGCTTATGAAGAGTTTCAGGCGTATTTGCTGGACAATCAAGTGGATTCTGCGGTCATTCTGGTACGGGAGGATCGCCCTGTCTCCAACGCCGTAGCAGATCGTTTTTCCATCAAACACGAATCCCCGCAAATCTTTTTGCTGGAAGACGGCGAAGTAAAATGGCACACATCTCACTGGAAAATTACAAAGGACGCGATTGGCCAGGCGCTCAACGCGTAATCAAAAAGCCGGGACACCCGATAAGCGAGGTGAAAACCGGCTTTTTGCATGGAGAAAAAGAGCGCTGGAGAGACTATTCCCAGAATAGCTCCAACTTGTCTCCACTTTTCAATTCTGTCTGGAAGTTGGCTTGTTCGCCGTTGACGAGCATGACGAATCCGGAGATACTCTCACGGTCGGGCTTTTCCAAGGAAACATCGACAAAACGGAAGACGTCGCTAAACACAGGTGTAGATGCAGGTGAGGATTTTACCGTGATGTCGGCACCTTCGCTCACGGGATCGGAGGCATTCGCCGCTTTTCCGTCTATGGTAATCGTTACCTGTGCAACGGGCAATACGACCCGTTCACCATTGAAGTGTACGATCATTGTCTCCTGTACCCATTCTTCCAAGGGGATGACATCTTGTATGGAAGGAGCGGGGACTTCATCCAGCCGATATACGAGGACATCACCTTGCCGGACGATATCTGTCAAAGCTGCTGGTCTTCCGTTCAGCTCGATCACCTCGATACGGGACGGAATCGAATAATCTTGTCCATTCACAGAAAAACGCAGGTCTGATTCCGCTGACGTTTTCAGTTCTGCGAGCTCCAGAACTTCATAGACAGTGCGGGGAAGGCGGATATCCACCTCGGCACGATCAGTGATCAACGTATCGAGAGTAGCAACCGCTCCGTTAACATGTACGACTGGTCCGAGCGAGTAGGGACGATCATTGCAGATGACTTCAAGCGTGTCCAGCTCATCGAATAAATCTTTGGCAAACACACGTGCATCATCGCCATTTGTACCTGCCACCACGGTGATTTGGTCCCCGTCTTTGATTGGCGTGTCGAGACTGACGCTCTCTCCGTTGCGCTCAATCACCGGCGCTGTACCATGACCACCCGGAATCATTTTCATCCGTCCGTTTACGGTGACTGTCATCGCCATTCCGGGGCGACCATACAGACGGCGGATATCCAGTCCGGATGCAATGAGCGCATCACCCAACGTCATTTTTCGTAAATCGAAAATGCGCACAGGAGCGTCATTGACCGTGACTGTTACATAGCGCAACGGATGACGGCGCGCGGCAACAGCAATACCGACTGGCGTTACGAACTCAGGTCCACTGAGCGTAGGATTGTCTCCGACGTACTGTTTGATCGCATCGCCGCCTCTGACAGCAACGCGGGCGGCAGGAATATTCAAGACCTGAGCGACTTTTCCAGTAAGCCCAGGGGTGAGACTGCCGCCGCCGATCAGCATCACCGCTTGCGGAGCTTTTCCGTTGAGCTCCAATATTTTGAAGGCAATTTTATCAGCAAGTTGCTGGATGTCTGCTACAATCGCACTCGTTACCTCGGCAGCGCTCATCGTATGCTCCATGCCGAGAATGTCGGTGAAGGTGACAGATTCCTCAGTGGATAAGAGACGCTTTACTTCTTCTGCCATCGGAAAATCCATGAGAAAGGCGTTCATGAGCGCATCTGTGATTTCATCGCCTGCAACAGGCACCATGCCGTAAGCGGTAATGGCCCCTTCCTCAGTCAGCGCTACGTCAGAAGTACCTGCCCCGATGTCCACCAATGCGATATTCAGTCGGCGCATGGTCACAGGAATCAGGACGTTAATCGCCGCAATCGGCTCAAGCGTCAATGCCTGCATTTCCAGATCGCATCGTTTCAGAGCAGCGATCAGCGAGTCGACAACCACGCGTGGAAGGAAAGTTGCGATCACATCTGCGCTTGCTATGTCACCCCGCTGGTCAATCAGACTCCCAATCAACTCTCCATCCAGATGGTAATTGACGACGCTGTAACCGACGCAATAATAGCGGGTGACGTCTTGATCCTTTAGTTCTTGGGCTAATGCGGATTGGGCCTCCTGTACAGCGGAAAACTCCAAAGCGACAACATCTTCACGCGAGATGAAGGCATGTCTGGCTAACGGCATGTCCACACGAACTCGGCGGGTGCGCAATGACCGACCGGCAGCAGCGACCGCTACCTGATGCAGTTTGCCATATTTTCCTTCCAGGTCTTCTTTTATTTGTTGAATCACCTTAGCTACTGCGACAATATCGTGAATTTGTCCATCGAGCATGGAGCGTTCATCGTGCTCTCGAATTGCACAGTCCAATACGCGGTACTGCTCGCCGGTCGTTTCCACGATCAGGCCGACGACGCTGCGTGTTCCAATATCTAATGAAAAAATAAGCTCAGGGGCTGTGATGTCAGACAAAAGTAGGTCACTCCTTGTAAGAGGTTGTTCAAAAAGTCTTTACAATACTTATCGGTGATTTTGGACTGTATCGGAAAGGAACATTCACTTTTAGCTAGAACATATATCCAAAACTATTCGATTTGCAAGGGAAAGAATCCTGTCGAATCAAGGAATCTTCTTGGTTTTGACGAATAATTGAAAAAGATAAAAAAACAGAAAAAATTTACTTTCGCGCTTTTTGGCGCTAAACTGCTGACAAGGGTGTTTGAATCGATTATAATTACCCTAATTTATCGATAAATCCCTATATAAAAAGAGGAGAGTGGAGAGAGATGGCACACGATCAAATCGAAACCATGCGCAAGCAGATAGACGAGATCAACCTGCAAATTCTTGAATTGGTCAACAAACGAGCTACCTTGGTTCAAGAGCTCGGCAAAGAAAAAGAAAAACAGGGCAGCAACCGTTTTGACCCAGAGCGTGAGCGCCAAATGCTCAATCTGCTCGTTGAAAACAATAAAGGTCCTTTCAATGACAATGCTATTCGTCATTTGTTCAAACAAATTTTCCAAGTTTCCTTAGATCTGCAAGACGACGATAAGAAAAAAGTACTCCTCGTTAGCCGTAAGAAAAAGGCAGAGGATACTGTTATCACGGTAAAAGGCGTAGAGTTCGGTGGAAAAAATCCGATTCTCATCTCAGGTCCTTGCTCCGTGGAAAGCTACGAGCAAGTAAGAGCAGTAGCAGAAAACCACGCAAAACGCGGACTGCGCACACTGCGCGGCGGCGCATACAAGCCTCGTACTTCGCCATACGACTTCCAAGGTCTGGGTGAAGAGGGCTTGCAAATCCTCAAGCGTATCGGGGATGAATTCAACCTCGTAACGATCAGTGAAATCGTGACGCCAGCAGACCTTGAGATGGCGACGAAATACATCGATGTCATCCAAATCGGTGCTCGCAATATGCAAAACTTCGAGCTGCTGAAGGCGGCAGGTCGTGTGAACAAGCCGATCCTCTTGAAGCGTGGCCTCTCTGCTACGATTGAAGAATTCATCTACGCGGCAGAGTACATCCTGTCCGAAGGTAACACACAAGTTATGCTGTGCGAGCGTGGAATCCGCACGTATGAAAAAGCGACACGCAATACGCTCGATATTTCTGCAGTACCACTCCTCAAGCAAGAGACGCACTTGCCAGTGTTTGTAGACGTGACGCACTCTACCGGTCGTCGTGATCTGCTCTTGCCTTGCGCGAAAGCAGGTTTCGCAGTCGGTTCTGATGGAATCATGGTAGAGGTTCACCCAGATCCAGATGTGGCACTGTCTGATGCGAAGCAACAGTTGAACATTCCACAGTTCAACGAGTTCGTTGATGAACTGCTCGCTTCTGGCTTGTACAAAGGCGAGATTGTGGCAACGAGAGCATAAGAATACCTTTCGAATACGATTTGAGGGTCCTTCCTGCGCGCGGAAGGACCTTTCTCATTTGACGAACCATTGGCGACCAAGTAAGCTAGAATTACGTGCTGATATTGGTGAAGGAGGATAAGCCATATGGAAGACAACCATCAATGCTGCTCGACTGATCGGTCCACCGAAAGGCCGGATAAAATCAAGTCTAATCTCATCTCCCGTCTGAATCGGGTAGAGGGACAAGTTCGCGGAATTCGCGGAATGGTAGAAAAGGATGTCTACTGCGACGACATTCTCAATCAAATTGCGGCTGTGCAGTCTGCACTGAATGCGGTTGGGAAAATGCTCCTCGAAGGACATATGAAAAGCTGTGTAATGGATCGCATTCAACAAGGCGATCATGAAGTGATTGATGAGCTATTGAAAACGATGAACAAACTCATGAAGTAACGGGTGCGTAAGCCGTCAAAAACGATTGCATCGGCATACGGCTTGTCGTATCATAGGTGCATATATTTATGAAAACGCTTATGAAAACCAAAAAATAGGGAAATGAGGGTGCATGATGCCGGTTACTATATACGACGTAGCAAGAGAAGCGGGGGTGTCGATGGCGACAGTTTCCCGTGTAGTCAACGGGAATCCCAACGTTAAGCCTTTGACCCGAAAAAAGGTATTGGCTGCGATTGAGCGCTTGGGATATCGACCAAATGCGGTTGCTCGTGGACTCGCTAGCAAAAAAACGACAACAGTTGGTGTCATTATCCCGGATATCTCCAGTTTGTTTTTCTCCGAATTGGCGCGAGGGATTGAAGATATCGCTACCATGTACAAATACAACATCATCCTGTGTAACTCTGACCAACGGATGGAAAAGGAATTGCAGCTCATTAATACCTTGCTCGAAAAGCAGGTGGACGGGCTTCTGTTCCTGGGCGCAGAAATCAAAGAAGATCATTTGCAGGCATTAACAAGCACGTCTGTACCGACTGTACTCGCCGCGACTCGTGATGCGGACAACGTACTGCCGTCGGTTAGCATTGACCATTTCCAAGCCGCATACGATGCGACGGAAGCATTGGTTGCACGCGGACACAAGCGCATTGCGATGATCGCGGGTCCTGCAAACGATCCATTGGCAGGGTTGATGCGCTATGAAGGCTATAAAAAGGCATTGAAAGATGCAGGTATCGAGCTGGATGAAGAGCTGATTGCGACAGGCAATTACTTTTATGAATCAGGCTTGTCCACTACAAAAGCGTTTCTTGCCCTTAAAAATCCGCCGACGGCGATTTTCGCAGCAAATGATGAGATGGCCATTGGTGCGATCCACGCCATTCAAGATTCCGGCCTAAACGTGCCAGGTGACATCGAAGTCATTGGTCACGATAATATTCGTCTGGTTGAAATGGTACGTCCACGACTGACTTCTGTCGTACAGCCAATGTATGATATTGGTGCGGTGGCGATGCGCCTGTTGACCAAGTACATGAATAACGAGAATGTCGAAGAGCATGTCGTGCTGCTGCCGCATCGAATTGAGTATCGGGAGAGCACAAAGTCCGAGCAAGCTTGATCGAAAAGGGACGTAGGCAATTGATAGCAAGAGGGGGATGGGAAATGCGTTACGGAATTATCGGCGCGATGGATGAAGAAATCGCGCTTTACTTGGAAGCGATGCAAGACACGACTACTGCCACCAAAGCAGGCATTACCTATTACACAGGTAAAATGGAAGGCAAGGATGTCGTGCTGTGCAAATCAGGTGTCGGCAAGGTGAATGCTGCCGTGACGACACAAATCCTCATCGATTCATTCCAAGTAGAACGTGTCATTTTCACAGGTGTGGCAGGAGCTGTTCATCCTGAATTAAATATTGGTGACATTGTGGTATCGACGGATTGCATCCAACATGACATTGATGTGACACCGCTTGGCTTTGAACCAGGACAGATTCCGTTTACAGAGCAATGGACTTGGCAAGCAGATGCTGGGCTGATGCAGCAAGCGGTCGATGCGGGTAAGGAGCTGGAAGCGGGAGTTCAAGTAGTGAGCGGGCGTATCTTGTCCGGCGACCAGTTCGTTGCCAGTCGGGAAAAGGTGCAATGGCTGTATGAGCAATTTGCAGCACATTGTACCGAAATGGAAGGGGCATCTGTAGGACAAGTATGTGCGATGAATGACGTGCCGTTTGTCGTAGTTCGTTCGATGTCGGATAAAGCAGACGGCTCCGCGCATGTAAACTTCGTGGAATTTACCAAGCTGGCTTCCCAGCGCTCCTACGCGATTGTTCGTAACATGCTGACAGCTTCTCAAGCATCGACAGCTGCGGGAGTGATCGTCTACTCGACGAAAAACTGTGTGGATTGCGACATGGTTAAGAATTGGCTGACAGCAAAAGGTGTTTCCTTTGAAGTGCGCGATGTCATGACGAGTCGTGCCTATCAAGAGGAAGTGGAGCGCTTTGGCTTCATGGGTGTGCCTGTAACAGTCGTAGGCGATAAAGCGGTAAAAGGCTTTGCACCTTCTGAGCTAGAAGAGCTTGTGAAATAAGTTTAGGAACAGAAAAAGCGTGCTGACCAGTACCAAAAAGGTACGAGGGCAGGACGCTTTTTTTTTTTACTTTTCTGATCCAATAGGTGCGTACAGCATCGCACGTTCTAACGTAAGCCGATTTTTTTCCGTGATCTCTGCTCGTCGTGGGATTGTTGGGAATGATTCGTCAAAAAGCCGAGGTGGCAAGGGCAAATCCGTCTCGGGTTGCCAGCGCTTGAGCCAGGCTTCGGGAAGATCACTGTCCGTAAGTGGCTGATCGCTCATCTCACTCCATACCAGGGTCCACGCCCGTGGCACCACCCGCCAAATATCGTAGCCCCCGCCGCCTACAGCAATCCAACGACCGTCGCAATATTTATGAGCGAGACGGTGGGCAAGACGAGGGATCGCTTGATAAATCTTCATCGAGCAAGACAAATGGGTGAGGGGATCGTACGCATGAGCGTCACATCCATTTTGGGTCAGGATGACATCAGGCTTGAAGCCAGCCGCTAGCTTTGACACTAGCTCTTCATATACTTCCAGAAAAGAATCGTCTTCCGTGAAGGCATCGAGAGGAACGTTGACAGAATAACCGTAACCGCTTCCATCTCCACGTTCAGACAAATTCCCTGTTCCTGGGAAGAGATACTTTCCTGTTTCGTGAATGGATACAGTCAGTACATGAGGGTCATCATAAAACGCCCACTGTACCCCATCTCCATGATGGGCATCTGTGTCGATATACAGCACACGCGCATTCCAGTTTTTTCGCAAATAAGCGATCGCGACGGAGCAATCGTTGTAGATACAAAATCCAGAGGCGCGTCCACGAAAGGCATGATGCAGTCCACCGGCGGGATTGAAGGCGTGTTCTGCCTGTCCACTCATAACTGCGTCCACTGCGTTTAACGTACCTCCGACGATCAGCGAGGACGCTTCATGCATGTTCGAAAAACAGGGAACATCCTCTGTACCCAAGCCATAACTGGCTGCCTGCGGAAGCTCGTGTTCACTATGGCCCTGATCGCGAACAAATTGGATATAACGTGGGTCATGCACCAGGGCGAGCTCTTCATCTGTCGCCGGTCGGGGAGTCAGGATGTCTGAGTCTTTGAGTATACCGTAACTGCTCATCAGATCGTGTGTGAGGAGCAGACGACGCTGGTTGAACGGATGATCATCATGAAAATAATATTGCGTGTAGTCTGGAGAGTAGATCAGACGAGCATTTCGGCTCACTGGGGTATCCCTCCTTCCGTAGGTCCGATTACGGAAAAGCCCTTTTCAAGAAGCAATTGCTTCACGATACGCGGATCAATTGTTTGTACCCGAAAAACAAGGTTCTTTTTTGCGGGCTGTTTCCCAGGAAAGACCACGACGCTCGTGACATTTACTTGTGCATCGCGAAAGACTTGACTGACTTCTGCCAGCATGCCAACGCGGTCATCTACTTCGACTTCGATATGAGAGCTAGGTTTGTTAACGCCGAAAAGTTCGATCAGGCTAGAGAAAAGATCCGATTCTGTGATTAATCCTACGAGCCGATTCCCTTCGACGATGGGTAGTGAGCCGATTTTGTGCTCGTATAGTTGGAGGGCTGCGTCTTCGATGAAATCCAGTGGGTGGGCAGTGATAACTTGTTGATTCATGATATCGGCTACAGGCTTGTGCAGGACGGTGTCGTCATCGTCATGTGTCAGCAGGCGAGAGGGGAGAGCGTCTCGCAGGTCACGGTCCGAAATAATGCCTACGAGTGAGTCGTTTTCAATGACAGGCAAATGCCTGATTCTGTTTGCACGGAGGAGGAGAAGCGCTTCTCCGATTGTAGTGGATGGCTGGATTGTAACAATTTTTTTCCGCATAATCTCTTCAATACGCATAAGAGTGACCTCCTGGAATCAAAAGGCATCCAAACTAGTACAGAAAACGATTTTGAAACCGCATAGCATCAAAGGCAACGACTGTTTCTGGCGGTACACGCTTGCCGATTTTTGCCATTAGACAGTTGGCGGGATGTGAGCATATTTCTGGATCATCTGTCGCCATCCAGCTCAGGCCTGCGCTGCCCATGACCTTTTCCATGACCTTTCTGTATTGCCATACATCGAGTCCTGTTCCTTTCAGATCCCAATGCCAGTAATACTCAGTTGTAATAATGACGTAGTCTTCCAGGGCGTCGTCCAAGAAGGCGACTTCCAGCAGCTTTTTACCTACGCCACCCGCTCTCACTTTATGACTGATTTCAATCGCGCCCAGCTCCAGCAAATCGGGCAGTTGGGCTTGCGACCATCGCTCTAGTGGATCGGGGTGCAGAAAGGTTACGTAGCCGAGGACGAGGTCTCCTTCGCGTGCAATAATGATGCGTCCTTCAGGCAAATCAGCGATTTCGATGAGAGCTTCATGCTGCTGTTCAGGGATACGAAAAGCTTTCAGTCCCTCATCAAAGCGTAATGAGGCCAGATGACTTCCTGTAATCGGTCCTTCGACGAGCAGCTCCTTGTTGTTCACCATTAGACTCAATGAATGATAGCGTTTGACGTGCTCCATCAGTTCCCCCCCTTACGATTGTAGAAAAACAGAGATGGCGTCTAACCATCTCTGTCAGTTGTCATTCCAGTTTATTCTGTGGTGTTGGCAGTTACGATGTTAGAATGTGGCGATTCTCCGTAACTGTTGACTGCGGTAATGTAATAGTTACTGCCATTCGGTACTTCTGCTGCATGTGTAAAGCTTGTGCTAGAGACTGTACCGAGCAGCAAATAGCCGCTTGCTGAGTCTGGGCTAAAATATACGTTGTACATCTGCTCAGACGAGCTGCTTCCTTTCCACTGTAGCTGCCAACCGTTTGGCGTATTCTTGATGGACAAGGATTTCGGAGCAGCAGGTGGTGAAGTGGAATCAGTGTTTGTGTTCGTGCCTCCTGATCCATCTGGCGGGTTAGTCGCAGTTCCATCTGGATCTGTTTGACCATTCCCGTTATCGTCCGTTGGATTCGGGATGCCTGTTTCCGTACCTTGATTTGGATCAGGCAACTGCCATGTCTGTGTAGAACCGACAGAAGCGATTGCGGAAGGCTGCGATTCATTGCCAGCGATATCCACAGAAGTGACATAATAGCCTAAATCTCGATGGGCTGCAGTCGTATCGGCAAAAGTCAATTCCGATGGATCTTTCACAGTCGCTACTTTGACAAAGCCGTTCTGCACATCGGCGCGGTAGATGCGATAACCGACCAAGTCAGCTTCTTTGGCTGATTGCCAGGTAAGCGTAATTTGCTTGCCTGAGCCCGTAGCGGTTACACTGCTTGGCGAAGCTGGTGCTCCACCTGCCTCTGTGCGAGGGTCTTCCTTGTCAGGCAGGCGGTCCTCCCAATCTGGTGGTTGGGTGGCGACCCTACTGTTTTTCGCTTGAATTTGCTCCTTGGTAGGGAGCGGATCAGGTGAGCGGTAGAAGACGCTTTCGGTAACAAAATCTTCAGGTGTCCCTTCCTTCGCCAAATACCGTTCGCCATTATACGTAATGAGTCGTGCTTTTTGGTGGGAGTCGTCCACCTTCGTCGGAACGAATTTGCTGTTGAATATATCAGTGATCAAATGACCAGCTTCTTTTGAAAGCTCACTTGGTAAAAGACCCGATTTCGAGTCAACAGTCGCGCTGACAATTCCTGCCGGCTTTTTAAAGGTGGAGTCAGGAGGTGAAAGGTTCGGATGTTTCGCAATGACATCCTTCATGACCTTACCCCATACGACCATCGGAACATATTTGTCCGCGTCTGGCATTGGATATGGCTCGTCAAAGCCAACCCATACGCCCATGGACAGCTCTGGCGTGTAACCGACGAAATAGAGGTCGTTGCTGTTGTTCGTTGTTCCGGTTTTACCTGCCACATCGACTTTGCGCGGCACGTATTTGCGGATGTGTGTACCTGTACCGTTATTGACAACGGAACGCATCATATCAGTGATCAGGTATGAGGTTTGCTCGCTGTACACTTGCACAGGCTTGGTTTCGTGGCGATAAATGGCTTTTCCGGTGTTATCCTCAATTCGGTCAATCAGATAGGCATCCACGAAAGAACCGTGATTTGCGAATGTCCCATAGGCGTTTGTAATTTCCTCGACAGTTGTTCCGTAGGTAAGACCGCCAATTACGCCAGTGGCTGCATAGTTGTCAGCATCCACCAATGTTGTGATTCCCATTTTCTTTACGTATTCGAGAGCCGTTGGAATGCCAACTTTCAAATACGTCTTGATCGCCGGAATGTTCCAGGACATCCGCAGCGCTTCGCGGGCACTCATCATCCCTTGCCATTTGTTGTTCCAGTTCTTAGGTAAATGGGAACCGTTCTGGCCGTCAGCGAGTAGTACCGGAGCGTCATCGATTGGGGATGCTGGCTGGAGCAATCCCAGTTCAAAAGCAGGAGCATAAGCGGCAAGTGGCTTCATGGCAGAACCAGGCTGGCGTGGTACAGTGGCGTGGTTCGTCTGTTCCACCTTGAAGTCACGTCCCCCGATCATGCCGAGGATGGCTCCTGTTTTGTTGTGAATCAGCATTGCGCCGACTTCTTCCAGAGCATTTTCGATTTTTTCTGTTTTGCCGTTAGAGCGACGAATCGTATAGGTACGATTCTTACCGAAGTTTTTCGGGTCGGCTGCAACAGCCTGCATGATGTCATATACGCTCTTGTCGATAGTGGTATGTATCTTGTACCCTTTTCGCAGTATGTCGCGACGTTTCTCTTCAACCAGCTGTCGGTATTCGTTGCGGCCGATGGTTGATTTGTCTCGTCCTTTTTCCAAGAGGTCTGCATCCACAAGTTGACGTGCGGCACGATCTTCAATCTCCATCATCAAGAAAGGTACTTCTCGATAAGCTTGCTGCGTCGGTTTTGCTAGCTGTGCCTTCAATTCACTGGCGAGAGCTCCATCGTATTGTGTTTGTGTGATGTAGCCATTTTCCAGCATGCGATCCAACACCATTTTTTGGCGTTCCTTCCCGCGCTGATAGCTTTCTGCACGGAATGGAGAGTAGGCACCTGGGTTTTGAATCATGCCTGCAAGATAGGAGCCCTCAGCGAGCCCGAGCTCTTTTACATCTTTGCCAAAAATCCCTTTCGCGGCAGCCTGAACGCCGTATACGTTTGATCCGTTGGCGTTTTTTCCGAAGTAAATTTCGTTCATGTAGGCTTCCAGAATCTGATCTTTGGAAAACATGCGCTCGATCCGAATCGCGGTAAAGATTTCACGGGCCTTACGGGTGTGGCTAACTTCAGCAGAAAGGATTGTATTTTTTACAAGCTGCTGTGTAATCGTACTACCACCTGTTACGACAGGCTGGTTGGTAATTTCCTGAATCGCTCCGCGCATGGTAGATTGCAGCGAAACTCCGGAGTGGTGGTAGTAGGTTTTGTCTTCAGTTGCGATGATGGCATTAATTAAATAGGGAGAAACGTCTGCTTTCTTCACCAAACGTCGATCGCCTTCTTCGGCCCGCAATTGGCCGATCAGAGAGCCGTCGTTGTAGTAGGCGAATCCAGTCAGATAGTTGGTGAAGATTTTATTCTCCAGTTCCTCCTTGCTGCGCACAGGCTCGTCCTTCACGAGTGCGGCAACATAACCTGTCACGATTCCTCCCGCAACTGCAGCTCCCATTAGCCCTAGTACGAAGACGATTTGGAAGATGATCCAAAACGTTCTACCACGGCTTCTGCGTCGCTTTTTCTTCGTCGGTTCAGAGGAAGATGTGTGGTTATTCGACATAGTTCTACGACCCCCTAGCATACCACCTGATTATACCATACGAGGAACCTAGAGGATAGAAAATGCGGGGGAGATAGCAAAATGTGTCAAAAACCGTTGAAAGTTGTCAACGGCATGTGTTTGAATGCGTTTCACAGACATTGTTAAGCTTACAGAGTGGGATCAGGAAATAGATTTCATAGGAGGAGACAAATGAACATAGACGAGCCGATTCATCTCGAAGGCTTCACAGAAAACTGGTCGCGGATGTTTACAGAGGAGCAGCAGCTACTCTCCGTGCATCTGGCTGACTGGGTGGAAGGGATTGAGCATTTTGGGAGCACGGCTATTGATGGGATGACAGCGAAGCCGATCATCGATATCTTGATAGGAGTCGGGCATATGGATCGAGTCAAGGTCGTGATTGGCAAGATTCAGGAGTGTGGGTATGAATTCCTGGGGGAAGCAGGAATCATTGGAAGGCTGTATTTTCGAAAAAGAGGTCAGCGCTCCTTTAATGCTCATGTCGTCTCTTATGAGGGAGCACTGTGGAATGACAATCTCATCCTGCGAAATTATTTGCGGGCACATAAAGAAGAGGTCGTTCGTTATGGGGAGTTCAAGAAGCTGATTGTGCAAAAAGGGGCACAAACACTGCTGGACTATTCCAATCAGAAAAATGAATTCGTCCGCGAGGTGTTGGCGCGGGCGAAAGCGTGGCATAAGGCACATACATAAAAAAAGAGCAGGCCGACAAGCGGCTCTACTCTTTTTCTTTTTATCCTCAGACGATTAACGGCTGTAGAACTCAACGATCAGAACTTCGTTGATTTCAGCTGGCATTTCTTCACGGTCTGGCAGACGAGTGAAGGTACCTTCAGCAGCAGCATCGTTGAATGTAACGTAGTTCGGTAGGAAAGTGCGACCTTCCAGAGCGTCCTTGATCAGTTGCAGACCACGGGACTTTTCACGAATGGAGATTACATCACCCGGTTGTACGCGGTAGGATGGGATGTTTACTTTTTTGCCGTTTACCAGGAAGTGACCATGGTTTACCAACTGACGAGCAGCTGGGCGAGTTGGAGCAAAGCCCATGCGGTATACCAGGTTATCCAGACGGGATTCCAGCAATTTCATGAAGTTTTCGCCCACTACGCCAGCCATTTTGCTAGCATTGTCGAAAGTGCGGCGGAATTGTTTTTCGTTAAGGCCAAACATGTGGCGCAGTTTTTGCTTTTCTTGCAACTGGATTCCGTACTCGCTCAGTTTACGACGGTTGTTTTGACCGTGTTGACCTGGAGGGAAGTTGCGTTTGATGTCTTTTCCTGTACCATCGAGGGAGATACCCAGACGACGAGCAAGTTTGTGACGAGGTCCTGTGTAACGTGACATGTTTTCATTCTCCTTTAATATGGATTCGCAGGTGTTTACTTCCGGCAGGTTAGTTCCTACTTTATCTACACGAACTTCGGACGGTAGCGTTTCCGCATCGTGCTCCTCACAGATGATCAGCCGCAGTCTGTAAAGGGAGGGAACTAAGAGGGTACATCCTTCCGTTTTTACCTACAATCAATGCTACCCTGTACACATACATTCAATAATAATAGGCGCGATATAGTAAAGTCAAGGGAAAAGAAGCGCGCCATCCGCCGCAAGAAGTGGGCTGGATGGCGCTTTTTGGGTATTATTTTCGCAACAAAGTAACCGGGCCGTCTGAAGTATCCCGTTTTTCGAGGAAACGGGTAAAGGTAATGGCTGCATCGGCACGAGGGACAAGGCTTTGCGGCTGGAACTTCTGCTTGTCGGTCGGCACGATATCGAGTGTAGTCGCGATGATGATCGAACCGCGGTACTTCGAATTGGCAATGTCTGAGAGCTGGGACTGGAACATGCCAGGGAAGTCCGTCAGTTTTTTGTAACCGAGTGCACGAACAATCATATCAGCGAGCTCTTCACGTGTAATCGTCTCATTTGGGTTCAGCTTGGAAGCATTTTTATCGAGAAGTCCACGATCAACAGCACCTTCCACGGCTGAGAAGAAGCGCGAACCGTTTGCCACATCGCTATAAGTGGCCTTGCGTTCCAGAGAGTACTGTGGATAGTGTCTGCCTTGGTTGAGACTGATCATGAGCATTTCAATCATTTCGCCACGTGTGATCGGTTTTTGCGGCATGATATTGCCGTTTTCAAGCGTTAGTGCCTCGTATTCATACATCAGCGAGAGTTCCTTCTCTGCTGGATGCCCCTTCAAATCGGCAGGAGCGGGACGATGTAGCACAAGCGTTTTGCCAGTAGAGCTGGAGCTCCACTCGCCTGTTACAGCGTCTAGATAATACGGCTGCTCAAATGGCGTAATGGTCGCCCGATAAACGATCTTGGCGGTTCGTTTCGGTGTGTAGGATGGCTGCTCTTTTACGCGTTTGGCATCCTCAGGAGTAAGAGGGACAAGGGCGTATACTGCCTCCGCTTTTGTCTCGGTCCACCACTTCTCGCTCGCTTCGGCAGCAGGCAGGTGCTTGGGAACTTGTGCCGGGTATGTTTCGCTGCCCAATTCAGTACTGTAACTCATTAGCTCGCCCGTTTCTGTGTCAAACGTGAAGTAGGCAGAGCCGCTAGCTGCTGCTATTCCATTGATAAAACGCTCAAATCGGATCTGCGTCCGCTCGGAATCAACAGGTTGGTTTTGGATTTCCTCTTCAAAACGCTCTGTCCAGTAAAGCTGGTGGGCCATGGTTGGCGCCAAATCACGAATCGTTTCCATCGCTTTTGCCTTGAATTTTTCCATATCTGGTTTTTTAGAAACGGTTGTTTTTTCTTTATGGCTACGGAAGTCCTTGTTCAATCGGTAGATGTCCCCGGTTACAGCATCCACGGAGACATACGCAAATCCGTCTTCGCTATTGCCTTTTTCGCCAAATTCGAGATCCCAGACAGGACGATTGCCACGGTAGTCTCTTTCATTGTAATTGGCAGAACGAAGCTCATAGTTGGACAAATTCATTGATTTCGATGCCCATTGTACAGCTTCCTCTTGGGAGAGCGGTTGTCCGCTTCGTCGTGCAGGAAGGACTTTGCTGCTTACAGGCTCAGGATCTTTCGACGGTTGATACGGGGTCAACGATTGTGTCAATGCTTTCCCAGTCTCCGCATCAATGTAGAATGTGAAAGGATTCATATACCCGAGAGACGGCTTGTTATTTTGAGTCTCC
The DNA here is from genome assembly GCF_000282075.1 of Brevibacillus sp. BC25. Lineage (NCBI taxonomy): Bacteria > Bacillati > Bacillota > Bacilli > Caryophanales > Paenibacillaceae > Brevibacillus > Brevibacillus sp. BC25. Next base: position 42,808 of record NZ_AKIX01000036.1, on the reverse strand, counting down.
ATCCGCTCCCACGGCAGCAGGTAAACTGGTTTTGGATTCGCTTGTTCTTTAAACAGTTTCTCAGCTTCTTCTTCTGAGATTGTCATATCCGTGTCCTCGAAGGTCACGTCGTTCCACGACAGAGAATAGTTGGTCACTTTGCCAGAAGCATCTACTGTGATATCTGCGCCGTTGTCAGGAAAGAGAATGCCGTCCACTTCACGAACAAAGCGAAAATTATAGTAGACTTCCGAGTTCAACGGAGTTTTTGGCTCTGGCATATCGCGGGTATACAGTCTTGTTTCCGCTGCTTTTCCTGCATTGTTTTTCTCGAAAAAGCGCTTCGCCTGCTCTTGCGCCTCTGTATAGGAAATTCGCTTTGCATAGGGAAGCGAAGATGCGTCCTGCTCTTGATGTGAATAGGAAGTCAGCTCGCCTGTATTAGCGTGGATGCTGACGCTATATGATAGTAGGACTTTGCCGTTTTCTGGATCTTTCTTCACCCAACTAAACGACCATTCTGGAAATGGGCGCCAGCTGTCCGCTGAACGAAATGATACATTCTGCACTGTCATCCCAGCGGTAGGCACTATTTTTGTAGCGAGTGCCAAGGCTGCTTCCTTGGATAGCTTTGCTTTGGCTTGTGCCACAGTAGTCGCTATTTTATTGGTACTCACATGAGGTGATTGTGCATGCGCTTGTGCTACAGGCAGCAACAGACTGGCAGATAGAACAAATGAGCTAGACCGAATGATCCACGGTTTCATAGGAACCCCTCCAACGATGTCATATTCTTCTTATCACCTCTGACGAGAGGAAGTAAAGGTTCGTTTCAGTTCAAATTCATGAAAAGAAAGTGCCTGGTATTTGCAGAAAGGAATGAAATATAGGAATTTTGTACCAAATGTTTTTTTATCAATCTAGAATTGTGAACATGCATCTTATATAATAAGAAATACTATCCACAGAATACAGAACGGTAAGGAGATAATTCGTTTTGGAAACCATCATGTATCTCATTCGTCATGGAGAGACGGAGTGGAACCAGATTCGTCGTATACAAGGCCACAGTGACATCGCATTGAACGAGCTCGGGGTACGTCAGGCCGAGCAAGTAGCAGACAGGTTCCAAGGCGAGAAGATTCACGCTTTTTATTCGAGTGATCTCAGTCGGGCACACGATACGGCTGCCAAGATTGCTGGTAACTTCCAATCCTCTGTTTCTACGCGGCCAACCTTGCGGGAGCGCTGCTATGGGGAGTGGGAGGGACTCACCTATGAAGAAATACGTGAGCGATTTGAAAATCAGGATGAAGCCTCCTGTGGAATCGAGACATTTGAAGACATGCAGCGTCGAGCTGTAGCTGCCATGACAGAAATAGCAGGGAGCCATCCAGGTGAGGCGATTGTCGTTGTCTCGCATGGCGGTCTTATTAATAGCTTCTTGCATTATGTGACGGTAGGAGAACAAGGAACGGGTATCACACGTATCGATAATACCGGTATTACGATATTTCGGTATGTAGATCGCAGGTGGGAAGTTCTATCCGTTAATGATACAGACCATTTGAAAGCTTGAGAAAATGCTGAGAGAGGGAGTTTCTCGTGTCAAGTAAAATGTTGGGGAAGTTAGAGACGGTCTTTTCCTACACGGCCCATTTTATCTTACAATCTTGGCCGGAAAAGCGCCCAGGCATCCTTTTCTTGACAGATTCCGGGGGCCGCGTAATCAACTTCATGGAAATGCAGGTTGGTCCATCTCGGAATTCTCAAGGGCTTACCCTGCAACACGATGTATCGATTGGCAAAGTCTTTGATTTTATTTTAGAGGCACTTTCCTCCAAAGAGATCGTAGTCAAAACGAGAAGTGAAACGAACAATGTGTGTGGAGCCTTTCCTTTGTGTGAAGAAGATGGAAGGGTTCGAGCTGTCATTGGCATGATAGCGCCCGAAGACCAGATCCATTTCGATTTGTCATCCTACATGCGCGGGCTAGAGCCGTTGATTCGCATGGGATATGATGCTTATATTCAACACGTCACAAGCCAGATTGTCATGGATTTGACACTACATGATACGACCAGAGAGCTGCTGCAAAGATTGACGGGTCAGATCAGTAACATTATCCAAAAAGGCTATTGTTCTGCCGTGAAGCTCGCGGACAATGCCACGTTGATTCCGCAGGAGAGCGTAACAACGCAAGAGGCCGAAGTCGGACAAACCCACATTGCCCAACTGGTTTCAAGATTCGGTACGACGCAAATCATGCCTTCCATTTTAGATGACCACAGGCTTGTTGTCGTTCCTGTCTCCTTGAACCAAACGCCGCTCTACGCACTGTTTTTGCATCTGCCACCCGAAGAGACAGATTGCGTGTACGATGAACGGGATGTTGCTTTTTTGCAGGAAGTAGGCGCGAAGGCAAGCTGTGCGCTTTGGCGTTCGATCATGTCGGACGACCTGCGTCGTGAAGCGAGTAAAAAAGATTTGTTGTATCAGTTGATGTCAAAGATTCAGGCATCGATTGATGTGAATGATGTTTTGCATGAAATCGTGACGAGCATTCCCAGCCTTTATCCGTACTTGTCGGCAGAGCTTTTCCTGACGGTTGAACCCAATGCAACCACCCCGGTCAAACAGCTTTCTTTTCAAGAAGTAGAGCCGTCTACCAGTACCAAAGCCTATTTGGAAGGACGTCTCATTGCCGAAGAAGTGGGAGAAGGGGAGCAACAGGTGACGGTGATCGCAGCGCCACTCTTGGGCAAGCAGGGCATCTACGGAGTATTGCAAGTGACGTCCGATCAGCGAATCAACTTGAATCAGCATGAAAAGGACTACATCTCGATCTTGGCAGATACTGCTGGCACTGCGTTTGAAAACGCACAGCTCTATCAGCAATCGCGCAATTTGATTCGAGAATTGCGTTTGATTAATGAGATGGCGCGCCAGTTGAACAGAAGTCTTGATTTAAAGGAAATTCTCGATTTTGTTACGACGATGATGCGGGCTACCTTTGATGCGGAGTTTTGTGCCATCTTGCGAAAAACGCCGGGTGAGGATTGCTTCGATGTGCTTTCTTCCTCCATTCCAGCGTTCAATGGCATGGCTATCGATTCTACAGAAAAGCCATTTCAGCAAATCTTGCAAAACAAGCAGGCGTTGTTGCTGGCTCAACCAGGTGCAGGACCGCTTCCTTTTTCGCTCTTTTCGTGCTGTTCCTTCATGGGGGTTCCGCTCGTTGTTGAGGGTGAGATTAGTGGAGTCCTTTTAGTCGCAGATTCCCGTTATCATTTTTTTAGTTTTGACGACTACAAACTCCTCGAAATATTCGGACAACATGCGAGCTTGGCAATGACCAACGCCGTCCTGCATAATGAAATGGAACGAATGGTCATTACGGATAATTTGACAGGTCTGTACACGAGAAGACATTTGAATGAACGAGTAAGAGGATCATTACAAAAAGACAACTATGGCTCGTTGATCTTGATCGATATTGATTATTTTAAAACCGTGAATGATACATTTGGCCATCAGGTAGGGGACGAGGTACTGATTCAGGTCTCCAATCTGATTCGACATAGCATCCGAGACAGTGATATCGCGGCAAGATGGGGCGGAGAGGAACTCGCTGTTTATTTGCCTCGTGTGGACAAAAACACCGCGCATTCCGTGGCAGAGCGCATACGGGAATGCGTCGAGCAGGAGACGTCTCCACAGGTCACGATCTCGTGTGGGCTAGCGAAATGGAGCAGGGAGATGGATGTAAACCTGAGTGTAGAAGCGCTGTTCCATCAAGCAGACATTGCTTTGTATGAAGCCAAAAATTCAGGTAGAAATCAAGTTGTTCTCGCCTAGAGCCAAAACAAAGGCTCTTTTCTCTTTTCGGAAAAAAAGGCAAAAAACTTGAGGGGTAGATAAAAAATGACAACGAACGATGACAAGCAAAGGATCGCGAGGCAAGTAGCACCTGATATTTTTTGTCTGGAAATACCTACGCCTTTTGATGTGGGGGCAGTAAACGTCTACTTGCTAAAAGGGGAACGCTTGACGTTGGTTGATGTGGGTCCATTGACCGACGATGCGTGGGCGGCCTTAACAGAAGGCTTAGAATCGATTGGGATAGGCGTGCAAGATATCGAGCAAGTCATACTGACGCATCATCATGTGGATCATTGCGGGCAGTTAGAAAAAGTACGGGAACGATCGGGAGCGAAGACGTTTGCCCATCCGCAGGCAACCCCTTATGTACAGCAGGATGAGCAGTTTATGACTTTTCATGATCAGTTTTTCGAAGAGCTGTACATCCAGAGCGGTGTACCAGAAAAAATGATGGTCATTATCTCGAAATTTCACAAGCTGATGAAGACGTTTTCTGCGCCAAGCCAGATTGATTTTCATCTGAAGCATGAGCAAAAGGTACCGTACTTGGAGGACTGGCAGGTACTGTATACGCCAGGACACAGCCAAAGCCATCTTTCGTTGTATCGGGCAAAGGATCAAGTCATGATTGGTGGAGACCATATCATCAAGCGAATTTCATCCAATGCCTTCATTGAACCACCTCGGAATCGTTCGAGTTCAAGACCACTGACCTTAATTCAATACCGCACAGCGTTGCAAATGTGTGCGGATATGGAGATCGAACAGGTCCTCAGTGGACACGGTGAACCGGTTTACAACCATCGAGAGCTCATACTCGCTCGTCTGCAAAAGAACTGGGAGAGGACAGACACGCTCCGCAGGCTTCTTGCAGATGGAGAAAAGACAGCTTTTGAACTGAATGCTCTCTTATTTCCGGGCTTGTACCAAAAAGAATTGCCATTGACGCTATCCGAAACGTTGGGGCACATTGATTTGTTGATGATCCTCCATCAGATTGAAGTGAGAGAGCAGGATCGTATCTTGTATTACCACCTGTAAAACCTGATCGTACAAGAGAGGCTTGTAAGTAGAATAAGCCTATTCCTCCCCGGAAACGCTAAAAGGGACTATTACCCTGGGACCCACATGAGGCTGACCCAGGGTAGCCGAGGGAGGGTAGCATCTATGCAGAAGTATTTGCCCATTTGCGTGATGGCTCTAGTGTGTACAGTTGTTGTAGGTGGCTGTAATCAAATGAGTGTGAAGCAGGATGCGAATACAACGTTTGAGCAGGTACGTGACAAGTTCGATGCGCAGAAATCGTATGCGTTCTACGGGCAAACCAAGCTGTTAACGGCGAATAGTGCCAATGCGAACATGGTTAACTTTTCGGGCAGAAAAGACGGAGAGGCTGTGTACATGAACGTGAAGCTCTCTGTCCCAGAAGAAAACAGAGTGGACAACTTATCCTTGCTCAGCCAAGGGGACAAGCTGTATACCAAGCATGATCAAAACGAAAGCTGGAAACATGTCGCAGGGGATAGTCCGGCCCTGCATCAAGAAATGAACAACTGGAACCCCATCGCTTCCTTTCAGCAAATCGACAACATGAAAAGAAACGTTCGAATGCTGCCTGATGAGAATCCAAAAGACGATTTTGAGGCGTTCGGAGTCGTATTGGATTCTGCCAAACTAAAGAGCTGGCTTGTTACCCAAATGCAAGAACAAACAAAGTCGGGAGCAAAAGTCCAATCGATAGCAGGGCGAGAGAAACCCTACATACCGAAGCTAAAGATAGCGATGTCACTCTCGGAAGGCAATTGGAGAGGGACGCCTGCACATCATTCTGGGCCCACGATTCAGTCCAAGAAAAAGGTGGACGTAAACGAGCTCGTGAACCAGATGGAAGTGGAGGCAGAGTATACGATTCACTACAACAAAAAAACGATGCTCCCCACCAACATGACGATGTCCATTCGATCTGCGTACGATTTGAACGATCAGCGTGTAAAAGAGCATACGCAAGTAGAAACATATTTGCAGCAATACGGAGCAGTAGCCCCCATCACAGCTCCAGAGGAAAAAAGCAAATAGGGAGTAAGAGTAATCAAGTGAGACGTTCCTCTTGCAAAAAAGACAGGAGCGTCTTTTTTTTGTCAGGGAAAATTTAAAATTGAGGTAACGTGCTCGATACTTTTTACGTACTTCTTATGTGGAAGAAAATCTATGCGATAGCGGTTTTTTTCGATGGTATCAGCATTTCGAGAAGGAATACCGGAAAACATTGTCGAACATACAACATGACTATCTTTTTTCGTCGAATAATCTGTACAATGGGAAAGATGCCTGATGGATCAGACGAAAATGCGTATTTTATCCGCAGCAGCGAAGCTTTTTGATGTTCATGGCTACAAAGGGACCTCCGTAAGACAAATTGCCTCTGTTGCTCAAGTAAATTCCGCGCTGATTTCCTATCACTTTGAAGGGAAGCAGGGAGTCCTGGAGACGTTGATTGCTTCTTACTTTGAGACGTTGTTTCGCCTTTTGGAAGAACTGGAAAACGAGCAGGAAAACATCCCTGCCTATCAACGATTGGAACAAGTTGTGCAGCTGTATTTGCAATTTCAATGTGAGCATGCGCCTATCACGCGTTTAATTCATCGTGAGCTGAGCGTAGAATCCATGCTTGCACGTGAAGTGATGACGCTATATATGAGCCGATGGAAGCACGGGCTTTCGCGTGTGATCGAGGGCGGTGTCATCTCGGGTGAGTTTTTGCCCGTCTCTATTGATCGTACAGTACTGGCTATGACGAGCCAGATGATATATCCATTTTTGCAACCACAAATGGTTCGCCAGGTCTATGATCTGGAGCCATCTTCCGAGGAGTTCGTCCAATGGCTGCAAACCTCGATTATGTGTTATCTGCGAGGTTCTTTGCTGCCCGCTTAGGCGTGGCCTCTCCCAATGAATGATTCTAGTAAGGGGATGTATGACAAGTGAAACGAAAACTATTCATGCTCTGCTTGGCAGGCATGTTGTTATATACGAATCCGGCTTATGCGACGCCGTTTCCAGATAAAAAAGACGAAGTTGTTCAGGACGCTGACAACTATTTGAAAAAAGAAGACAGGACGACCTTTGCAAATTCATTGAACGGCATACCGGGCAGCTACAAAGTCGTGGTCGTGGAAAGCACTGCACCGGAAGCAGAATCTCCGGATATCTACGCGCAAAAACTGTTCGACAATTACAATTTAGCCGACGATGCACTAATGATCGTACTCGACATGAACACCGAGCAGTTGGGGATTTATGCTGGAACTAATTTGCAAGCAAAAGGTGCCACTATGGCATTGCTGCATGACAAGATCGCGTCTTTCTATGAACCATTCCGTACACAAAAGCAGTATTTGACCGGGATTCAGACGTTAATTGCGGAAGTAAACCAAGAGCTTAGCCGCATTGAAAGCAAACAAGCAACAGCAAAACCGGGTGCGACCGACGCTAGTAAAGTGGAAGAGAGCGAAAGCAGTAGCGGACTCGGAGGCATTCCATGGTGGATCTATCTGGTTGGGGCGGTATTTGCTGGACTATCGATCGGCTTGATTTACGCGATGATCAGACGCCGTGCTATTTTTGCTCAAGTAGACGATGTAGAGGATTGGAAGGAAGAGCTCGTTGAGAAGATCAATGTCATCGAGGTGGAAAAACCGCTTCGCCGTTCCAGCGGCATGACAGAAGTACGTTACCACCACTTGGCTGATAAAAAAGAAAATCTGTTGCGTATTCGCATCCCAGATGTGGAAATGATGATTCTCGATGCGGAAGAGGCTTGCGATCGCTTCCGTTTTACGTTGGCGCTTGGCATGCTGAATGAGGCGAGAGAGGCCATTTCAAAAATTGAGGAAGAGCTGAATGAGCTAAAAACAGACACTTCCAAAGTGGCAGTTACCAAGCAAGAAAACAAGGTTGTTGTTCCTGAGATTGGAAAGCAAGTGGAGCAGATGGAACGACGCTTGTCCGATTTGCGTTTGGAGTACGGATTGTCTTTCCATGAGCTGAAAGCATCGCTCGATGAAGTAGACACGATGCGAAAACTCGTGAAAACTGCGCGGGCGGCAGGGGACGACATTGCGGCTTATGAAACCACACAAAAAGCTCAGCAAGTACTGGAGCAGGTGGGACAAGCGATGGAGCTCATTCCGAAGCTTGTGCAACGTGTGAAAAAAGAAATGCCGGAAGAATTCAAGCATCTGGAAGATGGAATTGAGCAGGCCGTTCGTGACGGCTTTGATTTAAAGCAGGATTCCTTGGACAATGCCCTCATGCAGGCGAAGCAATTGGTCATGTCCGCGAAAAGCGCTTTGGAAGAGGGCAGCCTGGAAATGGTGTTGACCCATGTCAAAGCGTTCGAGGTGCTCCTTGATGCGACGTATCAAGCGATAGAAGATGGCGTTCTTGCTCGTGATGAAGTAGCAGCGACTGTATATGCAGAAGCGGAACCGCAAGCAGAAGTGAATCAAGGCAAAGATGAAACAGAATTTGTGCAGGTAGAAAAGAAAGCAGAAGTAGGAGAGGTGGAACAGGATGATTCGCTACAGCAAGTAGCTGCGACATCCGCGCCTGTGGAGCGGGAGATTCGTATACCTGAGCCGACTCTTGCTAGCGAGACCGAGTACTCTACCAGCGAAGCAGAGCCTGAAAAGCCGACTCCTCTCCAGCAGACGAAAGTGGAAGAAGAGAGAACGGTGCGAGGAAAATCCTCAGAGCTGAGTGAAGCTGAACGTTCCGTTTTGTTGCAAGCCATTCCTCAGCTTTTCAATAAAAAAGCACAAAAGCCTGCTCCAGCAGTCAAAGCTGAGGAGCCTGCTTACGAAGAAGAAGAAGAGTATGAACTGGTCATGCCGAAGAATCAGCCTGAACAGGAAGAGATGATTCCGGAAGAAGAAGAGCAAACGTATTTGGTCATCGAAACGGAAGACGATGCGCTGGATGAATTGGAGCGAATTTCGAACACATTAGTCCGCGTCCGTCAGCAAATCAAGCGCAGCTACTTGCCGGGGATTCCGGATCAATTGAAATACATGTTTGAAGAAGTCGTGCAAACGTTGGGCCGCGTGCAAACGATCATGGAGCAATACCGCTATGATCTGGAAGAGGTGGCCATGCTGGTTCAGGACGCGAGTGATTTGGTCGGCGAAACAGAGCGGATGGCAGAACGCATTATCACAACTTGTCAGATGGCAGAGGGTGCCATTCAGTATACAAACCGTTATCGCCGCCAAAATCGCCAGGTTAATGAGTTGTTGACGAAGGCAGAGATATCATTTCGCCAACTGGCTTTCGCAGAAGCCTATCAACTTGCCGAGGAGGCCCGTCTGGTAATCGAAGGCGCACCAGCCGAAGAGGACAACCGTTGGCTTCTCCGCCGTAAGAAAAAGGGATGAGTCCGATGATGGTCTTTCCTCTCTTCTTACTGGCAGCTGGCATTCTCGTCATGGTACAACCGCGGACAAAACGTTGGCAGTCGCGAATGAACGCCTATTTTCAAGGAGACGAAAAGCGCGTCAAGCAGCGCGCCAACACGTTTTTTCTGTTGGGCTTAGCCTTTTTGTTCGCTGGATTTGCGTATTTGTTCCGCCTTGTCGGATAAACCAATAACGAATAGTAAAGCACCTGCTAGGAAAGAAGGACTTGCCTTCTATAGTAGCAGGTGCTTTTTGTTGGGCAAAAAAAAGAAGCATCGCTCACGCAGGCGATGCCCCATCTAGGAAGATAAAGGGAGTAAGGTCTGTTAAACCAGCACATTACAACTAGGGGGGAGTAATGTGCTGATTTCTCTTTTCATGAAAAGAGAACCTGATTCATAGTTTCCCCAATCCCTCTTGATCTAAACGTCATTCTCGTAAAAAAATTCAAATGCTTCCTGCGCACTATGCGTACCCGCGGAATAGCCGGATGAAAAGGCGATGGTGATGTTGTAGCCACCAGTATGGGCGTGGACGTCCATGACCTCGCCAGCAAAATACAACCCATCCATGAGCTTGGATCTCATCGAGCGTGGATCGATCTCTTTCACGCTCACGCCGCCCCCTGTAATGAACGCTTCCTCAAGGGAGAGCGTGCCCGTAATCGTGAGTGGAAAAGCTTTGATCAAGCTCGTGAACTTGCTCCACTCTTGTTTTTTCATATGGCTGTAGGTCGTTTCTTCCGAAATTCCTGCCAACGAAAGCAAGAGTGGGATAATCCGTTCGGGAAGGAAGCCTTTGATTGCATTTTTAACTGCCTTTTTTGGCTGCTCCTCAATCAGCTGCCAGCTTTCCGTCGTGATTTCATCGGTCGTTCTGTCAGGCATGAGATCGATTGTTAGAGATAGAGGAACCGCTCCATATTTTCGTTGCGACACAGAGACATAGTGCCCCATGCGCAGGGAGGCGGGGCCTGATATTCCGAAATGAGTGAAGATCATATCGCCTTCTTGGGTGTTGATCTTTTTCCCATTGGGCGCATACAGGGTCATCGTGATGTCACGCAGCGACAAACCCTGAATTGATTTATCGCGAATGAAAGAGTCATTGGCTGTAAGCGGTACTTCAGTAGGATACAGCTCTGTGATCGTGTGCCCGGCTGCTTTCGCCCATGCATAACCATCGCCTGTAGACCCTGTTTGTGGTACAGAACAGCCTCCGGCAGCAATAATCACACAAGGCGCGGTGATTTTCTCACCGGACTGAAGCATGATACCACCGACTCTCCCTTCCGAATAGAGAACTTCTTTTACAGCGGCATTTAAATGGAGGGTGGTACCTCGGCGCTTTAATAAATCAATCAACGCTTGGGCAACTGTCACTGCTTTATCTGTGACGGGAAACATACGGCCCCGATCCTCTTCTTTTAACGCGACACCCATCTCCTCAAAAAACTGGATAATCTCTCGGTTGCCGAATTGGGTGAGAGCGCTGTACATAAAGCGGCCATTTCCTGGCATTTGTTTGATTAATTCATCTTGTTCCTTGGCATTGGTTACATTACAGCGACCGCCGCCAGATATGATGAGCTTGCGTCCGAGTTTCGAGCCTTTTTCCACGAGACAAACTCTTGCCCCTTGGCCAGAAGCAGCAATAGCAGACATCAGCCCAGAGGGGCCGCCGCCAATGATGATAACGTCATAATTGTATTGTGATCGATTCATTTCATTCTCGTCCTTTGTTGTGTAGGGTTGGGCAACACTCATTTTACCACATACCGCCCACCCATCGCGCAATTCTAGCTAGGATAGAGAGGACGAGGCACCTAAAATATCAGTCAACGGCTGCTTTTCTAAGACGTAGCGAACGGTGGATTGGCCACGGAGGATATTCGTGACGACATATCCTTTGGCAAAATAAGCCGTGAACAATTCGCACGTCATCTCTCTCCACAAGGAAGCGACGCTCATATCTGCTCGTTTTACATCCTGGAAGAAGGCAGGGACAGGGAGCAACACGATAGGCTCTTCGCGTGACAAATCTATTTCTATGGGATGTGGGATACCATCCTTGATTTCTACACGCAACAGGTCTGGCGCCTGTTCAAAAGAGGGAGTTGAGTTCTTCCCTGCCTGACGTGATTCCACACGATCGCTTCCAATAAACCATTCCACGAGGAAACGGTCTGTCGGCAGTCCACGATTGAAGTCGTCATCAAGCTGTCCGTAGCAGTTTGGCAAATAAGTTCGAACGATACCTCCCAGCTTGGCGATGTTCAGAACACCGTTTACAGTCTCAAGCGGATCGTACGTCCATGTGATTTTGGAAAAGCCCGCTGCTACCGCTTCATCTTTTTGCAGCCATTTCATTTGTACACCTAACCCTTGCTTGCGATACTCTGGCAAAAAGCCGAGCATGTGCGAACAAAGATGGGGTTCTCCGTTGGTGAAGCCCGGGAAGCTGTACAAAAAGCCGATCATTTCCTCGCCATCGAATGCCCCTAAAAACAGTCCGCCAAACTTTTGCATGGTGAGTGTCATATGGTGGGGAATAGCACTAGAAGGGTCCCATATTTTCCCCTCCATTGCTTCTAATTGCTCAATCTCACTGAATTCGGCCAACTTTCGTAACGTAATTGCCATCTACTTTTCCTCCTCAAACAATTCGTGTTTTTTTCTTGATTCGGGACAAGCTCTTGCATTCCTGCTTGGGAGTAGTTGCGTCTGAATTCTCTCTCGCTGATAATAGAGAAGGATAATAGGCATGAAACTAGGGTCGAGGAGGATTTTTGGCAATGGAAAATAAATTTCAAGTTGAATTGTGGAACCGTTTGACGCAGGCACCAGGAGCGCCTGGCTTCGAAGGTCCGGTACGCGAGATTATGCGGGAATACATAAGCAGCTATACGAGTGAACTCATGTACGACAATTTGGGCAGTATTTTTGGCGTTATGCGTGGTGACGAGAACGGTCCGAAAATTATGGTAGCGGGTCACATGGACGAAGTGGGCTTCATGGTCTCCCGAATTTCTGATAAAGGATTTATTTCATTTCAGACATTGGGAGGCTGGTGGGGGCAGGTCCTGCTTGCGCAACGTGTACAAATTATTACGGACAATGGACCAGTCGAAGGCGTAATCAGCTCGATCCCGCCGCATGTCTTGAGCGACGATCAGCGCAATCGGCCGATGGATGTACGCAACATGTACATTGATATCGGCGTGGATTCACGTGAGGAAGCAGAACAGGTAGGGATACGGGCTGGCCAGCAAATCGTTCCGGTTTGCCCGTTGCAGGTCATGGCCAATCCGCGCCGCATCATGGCTAAAGCATGGGATAATCGCTATGGTTGCAGTTTGGCAGTGGAGCTCGCAAAAGAGCTGCACGAAAAACCCGATCATCCGAATGTCGTCTACGTCGGGGCCACTGTACAGGAAGAATTGTCCGGACAGCGCGGCGCGAAAACTGCCGCTGCGTCCATCGATCCGGATTTGTTCTTGGCCTTGGATGCGAGTCCAGCCACAGACATACCAGGTGTAAAAGATGACGGCGGCAAGCTCGGCGGTGGACTTTTGATGCGCATCTACGATCCGATGTACGTCATGCCGGTAGGATTGCGTGAGCTTCTTATCTCCACGTGCGAAGAAGAGAACATTCCGTACCAAATTTATGTGGCAAAAGGCGGGACGGATGCAGGTGTCGTTCAGTACCATGGCAAGGGAGTGCCGTCTGCCGTAATTGGAATTCCTTCCCGTTACATTCACAGCCATGCTTCGATCATTGATCGCGAGGATTACGAGGCAGCCAAGCGTCTGCTGTTCAGTGTCATTCGCAAGCTGGACCGTGCGACGTGGGAATCCATTTTGCCTAGATAAAAGGTCTGGAGAATATCCTCGAGGAAAGAGAAAGTGGAGGAGTGCTTTTGAACGGGATCATATTGTATACACGACGTCAGGGCGAAGCTACGTCCTTTGAATTTAATGTGTTTGACAATCAATTCGCTACAGAGAATCTGGCAGTGCGCAAGGTGTTGATGGCAATGCTTGCAGCCGTTCAGAACAACTTGACCGATCTGGAAGTGGAGTACAACGACAGCATACTGGTGGAAAAGGTCGGGGCGAAGCGTGCCGGGGAGCTGCTTCGTTTTCTCGGGGCAACAAAAGAGAACATGCGGGAAAATTTGAGCAATGATGTAGTCGTCAGCCGGACCTTTCAAGCGCCTCTTACACAGGAGCGCTATGAATACTTCTACAACTTGACGGACATCGCACAGCTGTCACACTATCGCTTGAAAGAGGGAAAAGAAGATCGCATCGTGTTTTATTTCACACGCTATCTCCAACTGATTGTGCCTGATGAAAAGTCTCGCCAAGCATTTTTGGACAGATTGGAAGCATTTAGCTTGCCGTACAAGCTCGTACCTATTGCGTAAATGAAATGAAAAAAGTCATTTTGCCCTTGCATGAGGCGCAAAATGACTTTTTTATTGATTGCCTGAGGGTTAGGTGGAAGGACGATTTGGCCCCTCCAGTTTTTTGTCACCATATCCCGGTGCATCGTTTTGAACGCTTTTGGGCTGGCGATTGCGCTCGTCTGGTCGATTTTGCTGTACAGAGGAATCCTTGTTTTGCTTGGTCATATAACTACCCCTTTCTCAGAGTCATGGTTGCCAAGGCGAATTTGTTTTTTGACGAATGAGGGAGGATACATGGTCCTCCAATTGGATGAATAGGGAGGTAAGCGGCACTCGCCTAAGCACTTCCATTTGCTTTTCGGGTTGATGCTGTGTGTGTTCCTCTGCGTTCATGTGGCCCCTTCCTTTCTGCGATTTTTTAAGGGCGAGTCAGGTAGAGCGTTTTTGTGGCGAGGAATTGCATATACGGCAAACAGACCAAGAATGGCCGCCAAAAACAGCGTAATCACTCCATAGCCAATCCACGGATATTTGCTGCCGACTCCCCCTAGCTTTTCAACCATCGCTCCACCCAATCCCGTACCAAGAGCCGTCCCAAGACCAGATACGAAATTGGAAAAGCCAAAGTACGCTCCCAGCCATTCTTCCTTTGCGAAATGAGTGACGAGACTGTCCAGCATCGGCATAAACAGCATCTCACCCAAAATGAAAAGAATCGCTGCCCCGCACAGTGTGAGGAAGTGGTTCGCCCAACCCATGAGTGTAAGCCCTGCACCCAACAAGATCGTTCCCATCGTGACAGACAAGTACGGATTGATGCGCTGTAGAACAAAACGTGAGATAACCCCTTGCAAGATGACGACACTGAGCGAGTTGATCGTCCAAATGAGACCAATCATCGTAGCAGAATGCAGGACATGCTCTCCGCGCAGCGGCAGGATCATGGCGAATTGAGCGTAGACCGCCCAGATTAAGAGCGAGATCACGGAAAAAAGCAGAAAGCTGCGATGGGTCAAGATGTGACGATACTCCTTGATCGGCGTTTGCTTACAATCAGCTCCCACACAGCGATCATCGGGAAGGATGAAGCGGGAAAAGACAGCAAGTGCTCCGTAAACAATGGCAGCTACGAGAAACGGTTGTTTCCCACCCGCAGTCATCCACGTAATGATCAAGCCTGCGACAATGATCCCGCTATGAGCGAGTATCCCTCTCCATGAGAAGGCAGCGGTTCTTTGGCTCTCATCCACTTCATCCGCGATCATGGCTTTAATGGTAGGAGCGAGCAGGCCAAGACCCAAACCGTTGACAGAGGAGAATAACAAGAAGAGACCATAGGAATGGCTGAAGTGATAGCCTGCCATGGCACAACCTTGAAGGAATGCCCCCAAGGCTAGGATGGAGCGTTTGCCCCAGCGATCTGACATCAAGCCGCCTGCCAAGCTTCCGATTTGGTATGTGATGCTTCCCGCTGCCAAAATGATGCCGACTTGGGAGAGAGAAAGAATCCGTACCTTTTGCAAAAAGACTGGAAAGACGGGAATGACCAGATAAGAGGCCATGTGCATGAAAAAGACGACTGTCAGTAACAGCAAGTAAGGCTTGTTGTGTAACAGAGATCCAGTAGAGGCTGTCATGTTCGTCTCCTCTTTGATTCATTCCTCTCTAGTATGCTCATCCTGTTTTTATGAAAAACGTCTAGTCGTTTTTCACAAACCCAAAGTAGGCCAGCACACAAAATCGATATGAAGGCAGGCAAGTGTCCAATCCAACAAGCGTGGAACCACATATACCTATAGGGAAAGGTACCATGGGCGATATGGAATGGTGCGAGGAGCGCGGCAGGATGAAGGGGGGATCTGACGTGAGAGGATTTGGTTTCTTCAACGAGGAAGGTTTCGAAGTGATCATCTGGATCATCGTGATCGTTTTTCTCCTCGTTATATTTTTTGACGAAGGGATAGATTAAGATGAGTGGATATCGGCCGGTTAGACAATTGAATCACTATTACAAATCAAACGACGCTTTCAAGAAATGGATAAAGGCCAATGAGCAATGGTTCAAGCAAAATCCAGAGGTTTTTAACCAGATGCTGCGCAATCCGAAAATGGTCAACTTGTTTACAGATCTCATGATCATGAACTCGCCGCGTATTGAAAAGAAACTGAAGAAATGGAGAAGGAACCGACGCTGACCGATCCGGCATGCTGCCAAATAGAGCATGCCGCTTTTTATTTGGAACGCTGACGGGTCCTGTTATAAAACCGGGATGACGAGCGTAGGGATAAGCATAGGCTGCTTGTTCGAAGAAAGGATGAAGCACAACATGGCACAAGTCATTTTGACGTTTTTCGTGGCTTATGGCATTGTGGTTGGCGGTGCTCTTTCAGGTGGGGTGGGCGCATTTCTCACCGAAAAGCCTCCGCTGTTATCCATGGCCCAATTGGCTGACCAGCTCAAAATATGGGGATTGGTTGGGGCATTGGGTGGAACGTTTGATTCGTTTTTGCAAATCGAAAAAATACTGATGGGAAATTTGACACCTGTCTTTAAACAGCTTGTGATGATCGTCGTCGCATTCTTGGGTGCCCATATCGGAACGATCTGTGTGCATTGGCTGGTACAGGTGCGCTCATGAAGGTGATTCTTTGGAAACGTTACCTCGCTCTTTTGCTCATGGGGTGCGTGTTGGGTGGTACCGTTATTTTATTTACATACGGACGCGAAATGGAACAGATGATGCTGATCAAAAAAAGCTTGGAGCTGCAAAACAAAAAACTGTACGAGGAAAATCTGGAGCTGAAGCAAAATCAGCGGGTCTATCGCAAAAAGCAAGAGACCGTCATCGAAGACGTACGCGCGTCTGTACTCACTGCGGATCAGAAGCAGCCACTTCATGCCACCATTGTGGTACAAGTAGTCGATCGTGTGGAGAAGGATCTCGCTTCGTTAAAAGGGAAGAAGGTTGAGCAGGTTGCGGAGGTCCATCAGGTCTTGCATGAAATGCTGCGACGCCGCGAATACATTTTGTCTGATCGAACGACAGTGGAGGTACGAATCAAAACGGTCGTAATCAGTAGAACGCTGCATGTGTTCGTGACAGCGGACGTTATACCCGATGATGTTTGGCAAAAGATTGCGCGAAACTTTCTATTTCTTCCGCCGTATATTTCAATATAGAATATCTGATAGCCAGATCATGTAGGTCTGGGTCGGTATAAAGGAGAGGCGAACACATGTCCATGTTCAAAAAATTGTTGGCTAGTGTAGGTATTGGGTCTGCGCAAGTAGATGCACGTCTTGAGCAGGATTCACTCATTCCCGGAGATATGGTCAGAGGTGAGGTCCATATCAAGGGAGGAGATGTCGCCCAGGAAATCGACGAAATCTACATGTATGTCGTCACACACTATGAAAGAGAAGTCAACGACTCTAAGACGAAGGAAGAATGCACACTTGTAAAATATCGTCTGTCTGAGCGGGTACAATTGAAACCGAAAGAAGAAACCGTTCTGCCATTCGCTTTTCAATTGCCGTATGAGACGCCATTGACGATGGGGCGTCAACCCGTTTACCTACGGACAGGTCTCGATATTAAAAATGCGATTGACCCGGGGGATTCCGATTTCATTGAGGTTCGCCCACATCCGTTAATGTCCAAAGTGTTGGATGCTGTTCAACAGATCGGATTCCAGCTGTATAAGGTAGACTGCGAATACAATCGCCACCTTGGTCGAAATCATCCGTTTGTACAGGAATTTGAATTCCGTCCAACAGGGCCATACCGTAGCCAATTGGAGGAGCTCGAAGTAGTCTTCTACCTTCGCGATGGCGAATTAGAAGTTTTATTGGAACTGGATAAACGCGCGCGAGGCTTTATGGGAGCTTTTGAAGAAGCGTTTAATCTCGATGAACGCTATATCCGTTTCCGCTTAACGAATGCAGATGTGAACAAACATACGCATGTCATTGCAGAAGCAATTGAAGCGCTCATTAAGCAGCAGCTTCGCTAGAGAATGATACAAAAAAGGCCTGACGGAGTGAAAGTGACCACTCTGTCAGCCTTTTTTCTTTATGGAGGTCTTAATCATCGCCAACGCCTACGATTGTCAACAGAACGAACAAGACAAGAATTAGCGCAATACCATTAAAGCCGCCGTTAAACAAGCTCATCGATTTTCCTCCCACCCGCAAGATGTAGTCAATTCCCTATAGAATAGTCATTGATCTATGAATCGGTGTCGGGGCTTCTACCTAAATTCCTGTACACAACTCTCTTTTTAATTTTTCGATTTGCATGTATAGGGCTGGATTTTTCTGACAATACTGTGAGCATGAAGAATCCAGAGGAGGATATTATTATGAATTTGTTAGAAAAAACGAGAAAAATTAATGTGATGCTTCAAAAAACAATGGGTGGCAGCGGAGTAGGCTTCCAAGATCTCGCAAGGCTTTTATCTGAAGTAATTTCTGCAAATGTTTACATCATTACCGCAGATGGCTCGATCCTGGGAAGTGGAATGAATCAGGAAATTTCCCTGCATGAAGAAGGACGTTCATCCACGCAACTACAGGAAGGTGTACATCAAAAGCTGTTGGAAGCTACACAAACCTTGGCGAACGAGCCGATTACCAGTCCATACAGCCTGGTTCCAAAAGAGATGAATTCGATCTTCCCGCAAATGATGACGACGATTGTTCCAATCAATGCAGGGGGAAGCCGTCTTGGCACACTAGTCCTGCTGCGTGCTTACGGTCAGTTTGAAACAGAGGATCTGATTTTGGGCGAGATCGGTGCTACCGTGATTGGTATGAAAATCGTTCGTCAGCGCACAGAACAAATTGAAAATGAAGTGCGTGACAAAACATTTGCCAAAATCGCACTCTCTTCGTTGTCCTACAGTGAACAGATCGCGATTGAAAAAATTATGGAGCAATTGGATGCACGCGAAGGCTTGCTGGTAGCTAGTCAACTGGCAGATCAAGCAGGTCTGACACGTTCTGTCATCGTGAACGCTCTTCGCAAGCTGGCAAGTGCGGGTGTGCTGGAGTCCCGTTCGTTAGGGATGAAGGGTACATATATCAAAGTGCTGAATGACAAGTTCCCATCTGAATTGGCGAAATGGAAAACCTCATAAATGGCACGAACTACACAGAAGCTCTCCCTGTAAAGGGAGGGCTTTTATTTATGAATCAACAAGTATAGCAGAATCGATAAAACGTTCATAATTTAGCGATTGAATAAATGATTTTCCTCCATTTATAATGTCCACAAAGGTTTAAACTTCAAAAAATTCAAAAACTTAAAGTTCATACTTCAAAATCGAATGGAGGGTCTAAGAATGAAGGTGATTATTGGTGGGATTGCGCATGAAACGAATACGTTTTCCAATGTGCCCACGACGCTCGAGATGTTTCAAAGCTATGAGTGGGATTATCATGAAACGATTGTGAATCGCAATCGGGGCGTTCGCAACTTTCCTGGTGGGATGGTGGATCGCGCCGAAGAGCTGGGCATCGAGCTACTGCCGACCTTTCTCACCTTTACATATCCTGCGGGGACGATTTTGCGAGAAGCGTATGACCGGATTAAAAAGGAGCTTCTTGACACGATTGCTGCCACAGAAGGTGCAGATGCCATTTGTCTAGGGCTTCACGGAGCGGGGGTCGTAGAAGGAATGGATGACCTGGAAGGCGACATTCTGGCGTCAGTGCGTCAGTTGGTCGGTTATGACATTCCCTTAATTGTTACGCTCGACCTCCACGCAAACATGACACAAAAAATGGTAGATGAAGCCGATGCGCTCCTGGGTGTCCACCTCTACCCGCATGTGGATTGCTATGAACGCGGAATTGAAGCGATCGATCTGGCGCACAAGATGGTTACGGAAGGGATTAAGCCGACCATGCATTTGACCCGATTGCCACTATTGATTCCGACATCAGCTACTCATCATTCCCCTGCACGCGAAATAAACGAAGCCTGCTGGGCGTGGGAAAAGGAAGAAGGCGTCATCGACTGTGCATTCTTCCACGGATTTCCGTATACGGACATTCCTGAGCTGGGCGTCTCTGTTTTGAGCGTTACGAATAACGATCAGGAGCTCGCCAAAAAAGTGAGCGAGGATGTAGCCAGTCTGATTTGGGAAAAGCGGGATGAATTCGAGCTGAACATGCCTGCTCCTGCCGAGGGTATTGCAATGGCACTGGAAACGGAAGGGATGCCGATTGTAATCAATGAGACCTCAGATAATCCAGGCGGAGGCACACCCGGAGACGGAACGCATTTACTGCGGGCAATGCTGGAAGCCCAGCTGACAAATGCATGCTTTGGTTTTATTTACGATCCCGAAGTGGTCCAGATTGCCCATCAGGCTGGAGTAGGCGCTACCATACAACTATCACTGGGTGGAAAGACAGACTACTTGCATGGAGAACCACTTGAAGTAACAGCCTATGTCAAAGCTTTGACAGATGGAAAATTCATTGCGACGACACCGATGGGGCAAGGGGGTCATGAAAATTTTGGCAAATCCGTTCGCTTGCAAATCGACGGAG
The DNA here is from genome assembly GCF_000282075.1 of Brevibacillus sp. BC25. Classification (NCBI taxonomy): domain Bacteria; kingdom Bacillati; phylum Bacillota; class Bacilli; order Caryophanales; family Paenibacillaceae; genus Brevibacillus; species Brevibacillus sp. BC25. Next base: position 22,522 of record NZ_AKIX01000036.1, on the reverse strand, counting down.
TTGACGTCTTGGTTTGCTCCGTGAAATCGCAAGTGCTGGATGAGCAAATTTTTCTGTTGCACGGAATTGACGTGACAAAATACAAGATCGTGGCCTTGAAATCAAGTACACATTTCCGGGCATCATTCGAACCGATCAGCGCACGCGTCATTACCGTCGATTCGCCGGGATTGACGACGCTCAACTTCCGCTTCTTCAAATACGAGCGCGCCATTCGTCCGATTTATCCGTTAGACCCAGCCACCGAGTGGAACCTACATCAATTGACAAGGAAGTAGATGATCATGGAATCCGTACAGGAGCGCATCCGCAAGCATTATCCGGAATTGACCAACCAACAAAAACTCGCAGCCAAATACATTCTCGCCGAGCCGAAGACCGTTGCACTGCAACCAGCCAAAGTTGTCGGGGCTTTGAGCGGCACAAGCGAAACCACGATCATCCGACTATCTTACGCTCTCGCCTACTCCGGGTACAGCGAATTGCAAAACGAGATTCGCAGCTCCTTATTGGAAAAAGTACCAAAAGCTGATGCCATCCGCAGTTTTCGTACAGCAGCTGTGGAGATGAAGGGGAAACAAGACCTGATTTCTTATAACATGGAGCAGGATGTAGCGTATATTCGGCAAACGTTAGGGGAGCTGCAAAAGGACCATCTTTTGCAAGCGGTTTCAAGTATAATGGCAGCCAAACACATTCTCGTCGTAGGGTTTCGCAGCTCCTATGCTCCGGCCCATTGGCTCGCCTTTACACTGAATGTCGTCAGAGGAAACGCGCATCTGTACAATGGGCCAGTTGATGACGTCAATTATCTGTTGACCCAGATCAATCAGGAGTGGCTCGTGATCGCTCTCTCCTTTCCCCGCTATACGAGTGAAACCATCCTGTTTGCAAAAGCAGCCAAAGAGAGAGGCGCCAACATCATCGGGATTACAGACGATGAGCTATCTCCGATTGGGCCGGTAGCCGACCAAATTTTGAAAGTCACCGCACCTGCTCCTACTGCCTTAAAAGGAATGACGGCGATCTTTTCCATGCTGAATATTTTGATCAGTGGTGTGGTTCAGGCTGATGGCGAACAGGTACAACAAAGACTGAAAGAATATGAAGAGACAAGTCGACAAATATACCCGTTTGTGGAAGGGACCGAAGTGTAACGGCAATTGATAAGGGGGACGGGACATGAAGATTCACAGATGGAAGCAAGGGGCCTTGAGTGTATTTGTGGCAACGGCGTTGATTGCAGGCTGCTCCTCACAGCCGACCAATCAAGCGGGGAATGACACGTCGGCCAAAGGTAACACATTAGTCATCGCTTCCTTGACGGACCCAGACTCGCTTGATATGCACAGAACGAGCTGGATGAGTATGGAAAACAGTTTAATATACGAGCCTCTATTGACCCGCGATGCAACAGGCAAACTCCATCCGGGTTTGGCAGAGAAGTACGAAATCTCGCAGGATGGCAAGGTGTGGACATTTATCCTCCGCAAAGATGTCCGCTATCACTCTGGCGATCCAATGACGGCAGCATCCGTAAAAGATTCGTTTGACCGTTTGCTAGCCATTTCGCCTGTGAAGGGGCTTGCAGGTCCGATTGAAAAAGTGGAAGCAACAGACGAGCATACGCTCAAGGTGCATTTTAGCCAACCGTTTGCCCCGTTTGTTAACGTCATTGTCGGTGGATTAGTCTCGCCTCTTGACGCCAAAAAGGCAAAAGAATTAGGGGATGGCTTCGCAGATAACCCATCTGCAACGGGGCCGATCATCTTTGACAAACGCGAGCGGGGTGCTTCGCTCACCTACAAGAAAAATCCCGATTATAACTGGGGACCGGAGTACGCTGCCAACAAAGGTCCTCTGCAATTCGACAGCATGATGTTCCGGTTTATGAAAGACGACGATACGCGCCTGATGGAATTCAAAAAGGGTACGGTCCATGTGTTGTATGATGCGCCGCCGAACTCGGTTGCGGAGCTTGAGACACTGCCCGGAGTCAATATTGAGAAAGTGATGGACGTTGGAAACAAATACATCGCATTGAACAATAAGCACCCGCTGTTTTCAGATGTCCGTCTGCGCAAAGCAGTAGCCCTCTCCGTAGATCGAGATCCAGTAGTTCAGGTAGCGTTGAACGGCTTCGCCAAGCCGGTCTATGGTCCATTGGCACCCACGATTTATGGCTACAGTGAAGCGATTGAAAGCAAGGCGAAGCAGTTGTATTCGAGAGATTTAGGCAAAGCCAAGCAGTTGCTAGCGGAAGCAGGCTGGACGGACAGTAATGGGGATGGAATCGTAGATAAGGACGGAAAACCGTTGTCTGTAGAAATGCTCGTCTCTCAAGAGCCAGCGTTTCAGCGAGCGGTGCAGATTTTGCAGAGCCAGCTGAAAGAAGCAGGTATTGATATGAAAATTAGCGTGCAAGAAATGACAACCATCAAAGAGCGCATTTCGAAAAAGTCGTATGACATGGCTTTGATGTACTACGGCTGGTTTGATGCTGATATCTTATACCTCATCTTTGAAAAGAGCAATTCAACAAGCCGTACTCATTACAACAACCCTGAGTTGGATGTTTTACTGAACAAAGGACGTTTGGAAATGAATGAGCAGGCGCGTCTCAAGATTTACGAAGATGCACAGGAGATTTTGGTGAATGACATGCCGTGGGTTCCGTTATGGGTGAGCGAGACGGTGATAGCGACACGTGGTGTCAAAGGCTTTACGGTCAATCCGTACACGCAAGGCATTACGTTGCATGATGTCACGCTTGAAAAATAGACAGCGGAGGTGAAGGCATGCGCCGATATGTAATAAAAAGATTACTCTCCCTGGTGGGTACACTGCTTGGCGTATCCGTCCTGATCTTCTTGATGGTACACCTCATTCCGGGCGATCCCGCAGCACAAATACTCGGACAGTTTGCAACACCAGAGGCCATCAGTCAAATGAGAGCGAAGCTTGGTCTTGATCAACCACTGTGGCAGCAATACATGCGGTTTGTCGGAAACCTGTTCGCTGGCGATCTGGGAACATCGTTATTCACTGGCGAAAAGGTATGGGATCAGATTATGAACCGTTTCCCGATCACCATGCAGCTTGCCATCCTTAGTGTGATCATTGCCGCAATATTTGGTATTTTGTTAGGCACGATTGCTGCCGTCAAGCAAAACACCATCATCGATCGGCTTGTGGTGCTTACCTCATTACTCGGTATTTCGGCACCCGGCTTCTGGATTGCCTTGTTTCTCATCTGGATTTTTGCTTACAAGCTAGCCTTGTTTCCGATTTCCGGATATGAGGGGATTCACTCCCTGTTATTGCCGGCGATCACCTTGGGAATGGCGGAAGCGGGGATGATCGCCCGTATGACCCGCTCCAGCATGCTGGAAGTCATCAAGCAGGATTACATGCGGACAGCCGAGGCCAAGGGGGCGGCGCTTTTCCGAATCATTTTGAGCCACGGTCTGCCGAATGCCATTATTCCTGTTGTCACGATGTTAGGCTTGCAGTTCGGTGCGCTCATGGCTGGAGCAGTGGTGGTGGAAACCGTGTTTTCTCTGCAAGGGATCGGAAGCCTGGCGATTGAGGCGATCAGTAAACGGGATATGCCGACTATACAGGGCATGGTGTTCTTCATGGCGTTGATTTTTGCCTTAACCAATTTGATCGTGGATCTCATCTACAGCCGGATTGATCCGCGAATCCATTTCGACTAAGGAAGGAGCGGATGAATGGTGAACAGTAATCGTCCGGAGTCGTATTGGGGAGGGATGGGCAAACGGCTGAGACGCAATAAAACAGCAATGGCGGGTGTGGTCATCCTGATCGTCTTTACACTGGGATCGCTTCTTGCTCCAGTCGTTGCCCCTCATCCTGTCGAACAAATGAACTTTAACAGCCGATTAAGCGCTCCGAGTCTGACACATCTTCTTGGAACGGATGATTTCGGCAGAGATATTTTTTCCCGTTTGTTGCACGGGGGGCGAATTTCTTTGCTGATGGGTTTGATAACGGTTGTACTTTCTACCTTGGTAGGTGTAACGCTCGGTATTATCGCTGGCTATTATCGTCGTGTGGATCTGTTTATCATGCAGGGCATGGATATCCTCATGTCACTTCCTGCACTGCTTCTGGCGATCGCTGTCATTGCGGTCTTGGGTCCTGGGTTAACGAATGCCATGATCGCGGTAGTCATTGCCGTTATTCCGTCCTATGTGCGGGTCGTTCGCTCTGCGGTCTTATCCATAAGGGAAAAAGAGTACATTGAGGCTGTTCGCGCTCTGGGGATTAGGGATTGGCAGATTTTGCTGAAGCATATTTTACCCAATATTCTCTCCCCGATCATCGTGCTTTCCACCATTCAATTCGGTGTGAGTATTTTGGCGGCAGCTGCCTTGAGCTTTCTCGGACTGGGTGCGCAACCGCCGATGCCAGAGTGGGGAGCCATGGTTTTTGTCGGCAAGGCATTCTTGAGTCAGGCCTGGTGGATGTCCATTTTTCCTGGATTGGCCATCATGCTGGTTGTCCTTGGCTTCAATCTGTTAGGTGACGGATTACGGGATGCATTTGACCCGAAAACGAGGTAATGGATGAAGGGGGCACGAGCTGATGAAAGAGGTACTCTTGGAAGTAATTGATTTACAATTGCAGTTTAAGACGGATAAGGGCGAGCTGCCAGCGCTGCAAGGCATTTCTTTTCAACTGAAAAAAGGTGAGACGGTCGCACTGGTAGGAGAGTCTGGCTGTGGAAAAAGCGTGACGTCCTTGGCGATCATGGGGCTCTTGTCCCGGGCGAATGCGCAGATGGAGGGAAGCATTCGGTTTCGTGATACCTTATTGAACCAGTTGAGTGCCAGTGAACTTCGCAACATTCGTGGAAAAGATATCGCGATGATTTTTCAGGAACCGATGACGTCACTAAATCCGGTTCATACGATCGGCCGACAACTGGAGGAAGTGTATCAGCTGCATACCGATTTATCGAAAAAAGAACGCCAAGCAAAAGCGATTGAGATGCTCAAAAAAGTGGGCGTGCCGAGGGCAGAAGACATCATGCGGGAATATCCCCATCAGCTATCAGGTGGGATGAAACAGCGTGTCATGATTGCTATGGCGATGGCTTGCAACCCGGATTTATTGATCGCGGACGAGCCGACGACTGCACTGGATGTGACCATTCAAGCGCAAATTTTGGAACTGATGAACGATCTGAAGGAGAACGACCATACCTCCCTGCTGCTCATTACGCATGACTTGGGAGTGGTAGCTGAAATGGCTGATCGTGTACTTGTCATGTACTACGGGGAGATCGTAGAGGAAGCTGACGTTGCCAGTCTGTTTTCGAATCCGAAGCATCCGTATACGATTGGGCTTTTACGCTGCATCCCCGATCTGGATGAGGAGGAGAAGCTGCGCCTCGATCCGATTGAAGGCAGTGTCCCGCTACTGGGTGAAGTGACACAAGGGTGTGCATTCCGCTTCCGCTGCTCCCAGGCCGAAGAGCGATGTTACCAAGAAAAACCGCCGCTTAAGGCAACGGGCACAGGCACACAGGCTGTTCGATGCTGGCTGTACGAGAACAAGGAGATGGCGGTATGAGTGATATCTTGTTATCGGTAAACGATTTAAAGACGTATTTTCCCATTAGCAAAGGAATGTTTCGCAATAGCGACGAAGTGATCAAGGCAGTCGATGGAGTTTCTTTCCAGTTGCGAAAAGGCGAAACGCTTGGGTTGGTAGGAGAAAGCGGTTGTGGCAAGTCAACGACTGGTCGCAGCATCATGCGACTCATTGAGCCGACGGGTGGAACGATTGAATTTGAGGGGCAAAACATTCTGGATATGTCAACTGCACGTTTTCGTCCACTCCGCAAACGAATGCAAATCGTGTTTCAGGACCCGTATGCGTCGTTAAATCCACGGATGACTGTGCAAGGGACTTTGGAGGAAGCGTTAGGCGTCAAAGATCCGCAGATGTCTGCGAAAGAAAGGCGCGATCAAGTAAAAGAACTGCTTCAGATGGTCGGACTAAATACTCAATACGCTACTCGCTTTCCCCATGAGTTTAGCGGAGGGCAGCGGCAGCGGATCGGGATCGCTCGAGCACTGGCTGTAGAACCTTCATTGATCGTAGCAGATGAGCCGGTTTCAGCACTTGACGTTTCCATTCAGGCGCAGATCGTGAATCTTTTGCAGGATTTGCAGCAACGTCTAGGCTTGAGCTATCTGTTTATTTCACACGATCTAGGTGTCGTTCGCCACATCAGCGACCGAATTGCGGTGATGTATCTCGGACGAATCGTCGAAATCGCCAGCAAAAAGGATTTGTTTACGCGCCCGTTGCATCCGTACACAGAAGCGCTCATGTCAGCAGTTCCCAAAGCCAATCCGTTTCGGAAGAAGGAGAGAATCGTTCTTTCCGGGGATGTTCCCTCTCCAGCGAATGTTCCTGTTGGATGTGCGTTTCATACCAGGTGCTCATATGCTACGGATGTTTGCCGCACAGTGCGTCCTGTCGCTACACTTGCTTCGCCACAACATTATGTTGCTTGTCATTTATATGGAACAGAAGGGATGAAGTACATTGAAAATCGAACGAATTGAATTGCAGCAACTACACATGCCACTTCGTTTCCGTTTTGAAACGAGTTTTGGACATACGACCATCAAGGAGCTCATTCTGGTCAGTGTGTATGGAGAGGGAGAGGTAGGGCACGCAGAAAGTGTGGCAATGTCGGCTCCTTATTATAGTGAAGAAACGACAGAGACAGCATGGCACATGATGGAAAAGTTCATGATACCGAAGCTGTTCACGAGTGAAATCGAGACCCCGGAGGATGTGGATCGGCTGTTTGCTCCCATTCGCCGCAATAACATGGCGAAGGCTGCTTTAGAAGGCGCGATCTGGGATCTCTACAGCAAGCAAAAAGGAATCTCGCTCGCCAAAGCATTAGGAGGCGAGAAATCTGTCATCGACGTAGGGATCAGCATCGGTATTGAACCGACTGTCGATCAAGTTTTGGCAAAAGTAGAGCGCCATCTCGGTGAGGGCTACAAGAAGATCAAGGTAAAAATCAAGCCAGGCTTTGACGTAGAGGTGATTCGAGCAATCCGCGAACGCTTTGGCGAGGGTGTCCCGCTGATGGCGGATGCGAACTCCGCTTACACGATGGAACATTTGGATGTGATGAAGGAGCTGGATCAATATGGGCTGATGATGATCGAACAGCCACTCGCCCATGATGACATTATTGATCATGCCAAGCTGCAAAGGGAGCTGTCCACTCCAATTTGTCTCGATGAAAGTATTCACAATGTGGATGATGCCAGAAAAGCGATAGAGCTAGGCAGCTGCGGCATTATTAATATCAAGGTGGGGAGGGTCGGTGGACTAACAGAGTCAAAACGCATTCACGACTTGTGTCAGGCACACGACATTCCGGTTTGGTGCGGAGGCATGATTGAGTCGGGTGTAGGCCGCGCACATAATATTGCGATTACCTCTTTGCCGAATTTTACAATCCCAGGTGATACAGCCGCCTCCAGCCGTTACTGGGAGGAAGACATCGTGGAGAATGGAGTAGAGCTGATGGCTCCCGGCCAATTGGCAGTTCCAGATACCCCGGGCATCGGTTATACCCTGAACCAAAAGGCGATCGGCAATTATGTGATTCGTACGGCAAACTTCCGGCCTTAACCAAAAATGAAAAGGGGAGAAGGAGCATGGCGGATTGGATTCAATCATTTGAGGAGTACGCGCAAAAGCTGCTTGCAGAGGTAAAAGTAACAGGAACGGCAGTCGGATTGGCGGAGCAAGGAGAGCTGAAGTATTTCCATGGCTTCGGTTTGGCAGACAACACAGAGGATGCAAAAGCATTAACCCCTGATACGGTGTTTGGCATTGGTTCTGTTACCAAGTCCTTTACGTGTGTGGCCATTATGCAGCTTCAGGACGCAGGAAAGCTATCGGTTCATGATCCGGTGATCAAGTACCTTCCAGAGCTACGCACGCCTAATGAAACGTATACTCACGAGATTACCATCCATCATTTGATGACACATACTGCCGGCGTTCCCCCTTTGGATACATTAGCGGGTGCAATGAAAAGAAGCATTGTGGAGGGAGGGGATGACCTGTCCTCTAGCTCCGGTCTTGCTTTTGATCTCGATAAAGCGGAAGAGATCAATACAAAAGAAGAATTCATGGACTATATCGGCAAGCTGAATTATGAATTTCTAGGGGCGCCAGGGACGGAGTTTAGCTACTCCAACGACAGTTATGCCATGCTCGGTCTGATTATTGAGCGAGTGAGCGGGGTTTCCTACGAGCAGTTTGTGCATGACCATATTTTGGAGCCTGCCGGGATGAAGAACAGTGCTTTTCTCGTTGAAGATTTGCCAGAGGAAGCAGAGGTAGCTACCTTGTTTACCCGAAAAAGCCCAAAGGATGGCGGTGAGGTATACCGTTCCCCTTCATGGTGGGATTCACCATCGATGCGCGCAGCTGGTTTTCTGAAATCGACGATTCACGATCTATTGCGTTATAACGAAATATTCAGAACGGGTGGATTAGTGGGTGAGAATCGCTTGCTCTCACCCGAGAGTGTGCAGGCCATGACGGCGCCTCATTTCTCGATTTCGCCGTTTCAAGCATACGGCTATGGATTGTTTGTAGCCAATTGCCATGATGGAACACTCATTGAGCACGGTGGAGCGATCAAGGGAGTTGCGGCACAGATTTTTGTTTTACCGGAGCGGGGCCTGACAGGAGCCATACTGATGAACACAGATGGCGGGCCAATGGCAGATTTGATGCATGGCATCTTAAACGCAACCAATGGCCGTTCTCCGAATACAGTGCCGTTCCCATATCCGGATTATGAAATTTCTGTAGATGCACTCGCTGCATTTACAGGGGAGTACCGCTCGTCCGAAGGTGCTACTGTATCGGTAGAAATCGAAGAGAACGAGCTGGTGGCGAAGACTAATGGAACGAATATTCCACTTCGTTCAGTAGGAGAAGACAGCTTCGTCATGAAGCGGGGAGAAACGGATATGTTTATCCAATTCGTTCGCGATGAGGCAGGAGTAGTAACACGGATGAGCTTTGGGGCTCGTCAGCTGATAAAGGTCCTTGCCGAAAAAGAACAAACTGTATAATACAGCAAAACGCGTACCTGCAAGAGCTCACGCTCGCGAGGTGCGCGTTCTTTCTATATATAGAAGAGATTTAAGACGAAAGGGTGGCAGGAAGCTGCCGCTCCTCTACCAAAGGTCGCTTCCAGTTCGGGTGCTGCTCCATTTGCCGGAACGAGCGGAAAAAGAAGAGGCTAAGGCTGATACTCACAAAGATGATACCGCCAAAGAATAATAGAAGCCCTGGTGTTGCGATGTTTTTTGTGAGAAGAAAGGAGCACAGTGCATAGCTGACTGGCCCGAAGCCGACGGACATCAAGGAAAGCAATGACATGACACGACCGAGCATATTGGCAGGGACGATACTTTGAATGTAGGTGATAAACGGAATATTCGTCATACTGAGTGCCATTCCGATGAGAAAATGAGAGACAAGTCCAAAGGAAAGCTCCTCAATGAAATAATACGAGCTGATTCCAACTCCCATACATCCGAGAATGACAGGGAGTAACATAAATTTTCCACGGAATCCTTTAAACAATGCAGTCAAAATACCGCCGACAATCATGCCCACTCCAATTGAGGTACTGAGTGAACTAAAAGCACTCCCGTCCCATCCGAGGTCATTTACATGAATGGGAATGATCATGTTAACTGGGCCGGAGAACATCATGTTGGTGAACAGTGATGTTGTTAAAATAAGTGCGAGGATCGGGATTGAATACGTAAAACGAATTCCTCCCACGATATCTTTGAAATAGGAGCTTGCCCTTGATTCTGTTGTAGACTCTGAAGTCGTATCTTTGGTGTTTGAGTGTGAATGGAGAGAGAGTACAAAGAGTGTTCCTACGAAGAAGGTGCATGCCAAGATCATAAACATGATCGGATAACTAACGGTTCCAATTAATAAGGCAGTAACTACCGGTCCGGCAACCATGCTAATCTGATGGCATAGTTCCATTAAGCTGTTAGCTGGCGCAAGTTGTTCTCGAGAGACAAGAGAGGGCAGAATCGAGCTGCGTGCTGGCCAAAAAAATGCATCGACTGTTCCGAATAAAGCTGCCATGACGTATAGGCTCATTGGGAACCAGTCGCTATTTCCTTGAAGCATAAGCAAACTGAAGCAGGCTAAAATAATTCCTCTAACCAAAAGGGAGGAAAACATAATCCATTTTCGATTCAAACGATCAGCAGCCACCCCGCCCGCCAGCATAAAGAGGAGACGGGGGATGGACAGACAAATCAAAGTCGTGCCGAGGATTGCTCCTGAGCCCATGGCATTCACGATATACCAGTTGAGCAGGATGAAGAAAGCTCCGTCAGCCATTGCGGAAAATAAAGTGCCGCTCCATAACCGGACAAACGATCCATTTTTCCACAGGGAATTATTTGTCGCCAGAGTGCTCATCTCCATTTTCCTCCTTCTTTTTCTTCACGACAATCTTGCTGGTGTAATGCTTGAATTCAGACTGTTGGTGCTCATAGTTATCTGGCAAGGAATCGTCTTCTGCGACGTAGTAACGTTCATTCGTCATGAACCCGACTGTGACCATGTAAAAGTTTTCAACCGTATCCTCCACTTCTCCAGCAGCAATTCTCTCTAAGTAGCGATCTTCCATTTCGGATAGCTCCTCAAGTAAAGCTTTATATTTAGTGAGCCAAGCAAATATTTCTTTTCGAGGTGCTCTTACTTCGGAGCTAACTGCAATTGCAGGAGGACGATCCTCATGATCCGAAAAGAGCATGAATGACTCGTCTGGTGCGTTATACAGGCGATTAATACTGGAGCGCAGGTGATTTATCATCGTTTCCTGCAACAGGATACTGTCTTCGCGCAGGGAAGGCAGCAAATCATCACTAACCTTGAAGTCATAAGCAACAGCCCGATAAAACTTTTGCACGATCCCGTTCTTTTCTTCCGTACGCACGACCTCAACGAAGCCGTGACTTTCCAATTCCTTCAGGTGATAATGCACTTTAGAGGGAGAAAGGGAGAGAAGAGTCGCGAGCTGCTTACCTGTGGATTCCTCCTTGACCAGCATTGTGATGATCTGTAGGCGCAAGGAATCGCTGACAGCTTTTAATTGCTCCAAAGTTTCCACAACTACGTATCGTTTCAAGTCGATCAACCTCGTTTCACTGAACGTGAATGTTTTTATATTTTTAGACGTTCAGTTTTATTTGAACGTATTGTAACAACAAAACTATCCGTTTCGCAAGATGGATTTGCGCTTATTTTTCGACAAATGCTACAATATTGAAAACGGTGAGAGGGTGTATTCCTGTGGCGATCTTACAACATCCCGTCTTTCGCCGTTTGTATACGGCCCACATTGTACACATCATCGGAAATGAATTTACATTTATTGCGGTCGTTGGACTTTTACATGATTTAAGTGGATCGGGTCTTTCTTTTGCGGCAGGTACTGTGTTTCGCATGATCCCTTATGTATTTGCCAGTTTTTTCGCAGGGACGCTTGTGGAGAATTGGGATAAACGGCGGGTCATGATTGTCGTCAATTTGCTTCGCGGCATTCTCGTCAGTTTGTTTTTCTTTATCACATCTGCGACCTACTTATGGGTGGCTTTTTTGTTATTGATTTTGGTCAATTTTTGCAGTGCTTTTTTTCAACCAGCCATGCAAGTAGCGATCGTACAATCCGTGGAGGAAAAGGATAGGCTGGCTGCCAATTCTCTTTTGCAGGGGACGACTTCGTTTCTCATTATTGTTTGTCAGGGTGTGGCAGCAGTTCTGGTTTACTTGTTCTCCTACCGTTACAACTTTTTACTCGATGCCGCCTGTTATTTGTTGTCGCTGTTCATCTTGCTTCCGCTTCCGTATATCGCCAACAATGTCGTATCGAAAGCGGCTGTATCTTTTATGGAAAGGCTAAAAGAGGGCTTCCGTTACATCGGTAAACATCGGGAAATCGGCAGTGTGATCGGCTATCAGATGGTGGAACGGGTATGTGGCGCTTATTACATTATGCTGATGTACTATGTCCTTACGGAGCGGGGAGAGGGCTTGTACGTATTCGGACTCTTGGATATTCCGTTGGGCCTCGGAGGTGTGATCGCTGGGATTGCCGTGAATAAGCTGTCTGACAGCCTGAGTGAAAAGGGAACGTGGCGTGTCCAAGGCTGGGCACTCGTTGCGATGGGATGCTCGATTATCGCCGTGTTTCATGCGAAACCACTACTTGGACTGGCAATCGCCATCCTCTTTGCATCAACGGCTCAGTTTAGCTCATCGATATTGTCAGTAACGAAGTTGCAACGATTATCTGATCCTGCTTATTTGGCTCGCGTTTTTTCCATTCGGGAAATGGCCACTATGGGAAGCTTTTCTGCGAGCTGTTTGATTCTCGGATTCAGTGCGGAGCAGATTGGCAGTGCCGCTGTCTCTGTGTGGCTTGGTTTCTTTGGGGTTGCAGCAGGACTTCTGTGGCTTTGGAGCCGTCGTAAGTTGCAAAAGATCGCGGATGTACAGTGAGGCTCAGGAGAGATTCCTCTGCTTATTTGGAGCAGAGGCTCTTTTTTTATACAAAATGAAACTTTTAGATTTAATAAATATAATTGTTGAAAAAGTATGAATGTAATTATACAATGAATGGAAAAAAGTGAAAAAGGAAGATGCAGCATGAAGGAATTATGGCGGCAGCGTTCATTTCGCTGGTATTGGCTGGGGATGTTCTTATCTGGTCTGGGGGATCAGTTTGGCTGGATGGGCTTGACGTGGTTTGTCATGAATAAAACAGGCTCACCTGCTGCAATGGGTGGGGTCATTCTTGCGTATATGCTCCCTGCTGTTTTTGCTGGGTTAGTAGCGGGAGTTTTGCTGGATCGGTTTGATCGACGCAAGCTCATCATGATGGACAATGTGGCGAGAGGACTTATTTTTATAGCGTTGGTCGTATTATTGCAAATCGATCAAGTTCCGCTATTTGTGATATACGTGCTGATTGTGATTGCAGGAATTCTTTCTCCGCTGAGCTCAGCTGGGGCGCAGACTTTGTTGCCAAGAATCGTCTCGGACAAAAATCAATTGGTCAAAGCGAATGGCGTGATGGAAACGCAATGGCAAATTGTTTATATGTTTGGACCGGCACTCGCGGGTGTTTTAATCGGGTTGATTGGGGAAGCATATGTTCTGTTGATGGATGCGGCTAGCTTTTTTGTATGTGCCTTCTGCTTCTCCCGGCTGCCGCGTGAGCTTACGAAAAGTGCGAATCCTACAACGATTGCAAAAGGCCAAATGGGAGTGTTCTTTCGTTCTCTCTTGAGTGACATGCGGACAGGGTATCGCTACATATTTGGACGCAAGCAATTGGTTATTCTTGTCTTCTTTACGTTTTTGTTTAACATGTCGTACGGTCCCATTGAAATTGCACTACCCTTGTATGCGAATCAGGATTTGGCAGGAGGATCTATTGCATTAGGGATGCTGTGGTCTTCTTTGGCAGTCGGGGCATTACTAGGCTCTCTGTTTTTCTCGACAGTTACGTGGAAACTTCCGTTGGGGTCGACGCTAGCGGGGATTATCGTGGCGTGGGGATTGACCACATTGCCGATCGCATTATTCTCGAGGTTAGAGATCGCGATGGCTTCGATGGTTGTGGCGGGCTTTTGCTTTGCTCCTTATAACATTATGTATAGGAGCTATCTGCAAAAGCAGGTGCCCGATGCTCTCTTGGGGCGGGTATTGACCAGTGTTCGCACGATTACAGGGACAGGAATGCCGGCGGGAGCGGCTGTCTCTGGCTTCCTCATACCCTTCTTGGGCGTTCAAGGGATCATTGGAGCCGGAGCAGCCGTATGTATCATTTTCGGCCTTATTGCATTCGGAGCATTGAAAAACTTGGAGGATTCCTCATCACTTCCGATTGAGGAGAGGTGAGACGAGGTGTTTTAGCCACGCAGGCAATAGGAAGTAAATGCGGGAGAGCGCATACAGACGAAATGGCATGGCAACCTCCGGACGCTTTGCTTCCGCGGCTCGATAAATGGCCTTTGCCGTTTGTTCCGGTGTCAACAAATACCGACTCACTTTACTGCGATAGCTACCCGTTTTGTCTGCCTTATCCAAAAAGGGTGTGTCGATCGGCCCTGGCATCGCACACGTCACAGCAATTCCAGTGCCTTGCAGTTCGTGGCGCAATCCTTCACTAAAGCGGATGACAGCGGCCTTGCTGGCTGCATACACCGCAGCTTTGGCTGTTGCGACCTGTCCGGCAAGGGAGGCAACCGTAATAATATGACCTTGCTTTTGTTGAAGCATCATCGGCAAAAAGGCACGGGTCGTGTAGAGAACACCGGAAATATTCGTTCGCAGTGTTTCTTCCAACGCCTCTACGCGCATTTCGATCAGCGGTTCAAAGACGGCCATCCCGGCATTGTTGTAAAGAAAATCGCAACGTTCGAAGCGGATGTGCACCCATGCAGCGAATTGCCGAATGTCTTCGTTGCTGCTGACGTCTAACGGGTAATGATGGAGATGATTCGGATAAGCGTTTTGTAACGAAACGAGCTTCTCGTTGATGTCTTTGCGACTCGTGGCAATGACACAATCTCCTTTTTCCAAATGAAGTCGTGTCAAAGCTAGACCAAGGCCACCAGAAGCCCCGGTGATGACGACAATACGGGGAGTCGACATGTCATCCACTTCTTTCTTGTGTAGAGTTTTGATTTCCACTGTGAATGGCAAAGTATAAGCCCCCGGGTTGTTGTGAAGGCTAGCCTCTAGGGGGTGAATGCACATGCCAGCAGTAAAATGTTCTGTAGCAAACTGTGAGTACTGGGCGCAGGGAAACCTTTGCAACGCCGAAGAGATCATGGTAGAAATTGACGCACACGCCACCGTAAACTTGAAAGAAGAATTCGCGGGCGAGTACGGTCAAAACACGCAGCATCAGGATCAGGCAAAGACATCGTCTGAAACCTGTTGTCTGACGTTCAAGCCGAAGACATCCGAAAAGAAATAACGCTTCGGCGCAAAAAGGACGTATCCCTCAATGGTGATACGTCTTTTTGCTATTGACCTATACGCTTGTCGTGGCCGGAAAAAGCTCGTTGACCTTTTGGGCAACCTCTTCCCAAGAAGTGACTCGATGGACAAGCGGGGGAAGGGAAGCTTGATTATACGGAGTGTCAAACAAGAACACGGGAATTTGCAGCGCTTCTGACAATTGCAAAGCGTTCTCCAGACGATCCTCCAAAAAAAGGTCCACGCCCCATTTGCGAGCAGCTGACAGCTTGTCGTGGCTCCCAATCAAATCCACTTCATGGTGAGGGATATTGTAGCGAGCAAACCATTGTAAGGTCACATCGCGATGACGATCCTCACGAGCACTTATATATACCAGCTTGTGGGAGGTAAACCAATCGCGTAAAACCTGATCGGCAACTCCGTGAACAGGCGCACCATCATAAAGGCGCTCCCCGTTTTGATCCAGCCACATCTCAAACTCTGCGTCCGTGATTTGATACACGTTGGCTAAATTGTACTCCACACAATCTTCATATCGTAAATCTCTTCCAAAGCTTTCATTCATCAACGGAACAATACTACTAGGTGATGTGACTGTACCGTCAATATCAATGCCAATGGTTAGGATTTTGTCTGGTTTCATTCTCTCGCCTCCCGTTTAAATTGTACAACGTAGGCAGACAATAAGGCTACTTCCTTCACTTAATTAATCCTTTACCAAAAAAGGGGCTGAGCATGCTATGTTGGATCGACACGAACGTAATGATGCGAAGCGGAAGGAAGATACCGGTTTTTCCGAGACGGTTGATCAGCACGACAGGGAGTTTACAGCGAATACTTGGACACAGGCCGTCTTTGACGAAGAGGAAGAGCGGTCGAGGCGCAGGATTCACTATGACCCCCATTCCTTGACAGAGCGCTATACAGGTGAGCTGGATGAGGAGCGTAACGACTTTTCGGAGCGTTTGGATGGCGTTGTCCTGACCAAAGAGGACCGTTCTCCGGTCGCCAAAGTCAGAGATGACGACATCGAGGCGGCGGCGGAAATCGCCGAGCCGTTTCCGACCAGTCGTGCTGCCAGTGAGATCGACACAGACGAGGACAGCCGGGAAAATGGGGCCACAGGTATTGGGATGACTGGCTTGGGCTTATCGATCCTGTCCCTGTTTCTCATGCCGTACTTGGTGGCTCCAATTGGTATGGTGCTTGGCTACCTGGCGTATCGACGCAACTCGAAGACGCTGGGAGCTTGGGCGATGATCGTAGGTGCTATTGCCATTTTGGGCGCTTTAGTCATCTACCCGTTCTATACGGCTCGCTAGAAGCATCAAACCGCAAAACCTCTCCGGTTCATTCAGCCGGAGAGGTTTTTGTGTTGCACCACTGCTATCTGTACAAGGAGGAGACGAAAGGCGTAATTGCTGCGATAACGGCGTCACAAAACACATCGGAACGACGTACGCGATTATCCGTTAACAGGGAATAGGCGCCGCCGCGATGATTACTGCCGACGGTTTTCCCCCATTCATCTATGATGGTACTGAGCTCAATTTGCTCCTGCTGGATTCGGTGAACGGCTTGATTCGGGATAGGAAAAGCCAATCCTTTTCCAATAAATAGCTCACTTCCATTCCAGGCTGCGCAGATGGAAATCAAATACCACTGTTTTGTAAACTGCTCATCGTACATAAGCCCGCCTTCCAAGCCTAGCCCAATGTCTGCTTCTGGGGTTTGACTATGTGCAGCTTTTGCTCGATTGATGGCTCCTGTAATCGTTTCTTCTTCACTCATCGGCTGAGCCGCTACGCCCGAGGGGACAGATAAGCAGAAAGGTTCCGTTCCGGTTGCTTTTTGTACAGCGAGACGTTTTGCTTCATTTTTCGTTCCGAGCGCATAGCGGAAAATGTGATAATCCAAGGGTTTGTTCCACCTCTTTCCATCATCAATGCTAGTGGTAGTATACCACCTTTTGATTCGACCGCGATTCTCTAGGTTGTGATAAGATAATGCATAGAAAAGAGTCAGACCTAGCATACGAAAGAGAAAGAGGAGTGGACGATGAAATTTACAAAGCTGCATGGCTTAGGTAATGATTACGTTTACGTCAACTGTTTTGAGGAAGACTTGTCGGGTGTAGATTTACCCGAATTGGCTAGAAGGGTGAGCGAGCGGAATTTTGGCATTGGGGGCGATGGACTGATCCTCATTATGCCATCTGAGCGAGCAGACTTTCGCATGCGGGTATTTAACAATGATGGCAGCGAAGCAAAAAATTGCGGAAACGGCTTGCGCTGTGTGAGCAAGTACGTATACGATCACGGTTTGACTCAGCAAAAAACGTTTACCGTGGAGACGTTGGGTGGGACGGTTACTCCTGTCGTATCACTTGGAACAGACGGTAAGGTCGATCAAGTAACAATAGATATGGGAGAGCCTCGTTTTGAGCGAGCAGCAATTCCGATGACAGGCATTCCTGAAGAGCAAGTGCGAGAAGAGGTAATCGAAGTCGGTGGAACTGCGTTTACGATGACAGCTATTTCGATGGGCAATCCTCATGCCATCCTTTTCGTGGATGAAGTGAAGGAAGAAGATGTTCGTCACTACGGGCCAATGATCGAGTATCATGAATGGTTTCCTGAACGAACTAATGTTGAATTTATCCAAATATTGAATCAAGAGGAAATTCTTTTCCGTGTATGGGAGAGGGGATCAGGTGTCACGCTTGCCTGTGGGACAGGAGCTTGCGCTGCTGCAGTAGCTGCCCACTTGAGTGGAAAGACCGGTAGAAAAGTCACTGTTCACCTGGCAGGAGGCGATCTCTTTATTGAATGGAAGGAAGCGGATAACCGCGTCCATATGACGGGTCCGGCTACTGAAGTTTTTTCTGGTAAGTATTTGGGGGAGATCCCATTTAAATAACAGCAAGCCAAAACCGTTCCGTCGAAATCGACTGGAGCGGTTTTTTACAAAAAATAGCGTGGTCACGGCGAATCCTACATGCCGTCACCACGCTATCGAATTCGAATGAGCGTCACGCGTTGTACACCTCATTTAGGTATGCGACGTCTGTGCGATCGTACTGTGAGGTATTTTTGTTCATCTTCGCCAGTTCTGCTTGCAGTCTTTTCAATTCTGCTTCCATCTTCTTGATTTCTTCTTGCATAGCTTGTGCTGTCATGGTGGTTCTCTCCTTGTTGTCGTTTTTTATCTAAATTTATTGACTATTCTAACGAAAGGCCAAACCAATGTAAATAGCCTATATTTGGATGTAAGCGCTTTATCCGTGAATAGTCTGTGAACGGTTGTTCAGATTGTCTGATTTGGTCTTTTGAGAGCAACGCAATCGGGGAAAAATAAGGTCGAGAAGTGTAATACTTTGTATGTTCTTTACGAAAAGTCATGTTATGATGAAGCGTAGTATTCGGGCATCTTGCCCTTAGGAAGGTGTGTACTGGTGATTTACTTGGACAACAGTGCGACTACCCGGCCTCATCCTCAAGTGATTGAAACCGTTAGACGCGCGATGGAAAGCTACTATGGAAACCCGTCTTCTTTGCATCAAAAAGGAGTAGAGGCGGAAAATGTACTGAAGCAGGCGCGAAAGGTTGCCGCTCAGTATTTGGGCTGTAAAGAAAGTGAAGTTATTTTTACTTCAGGTGGTACGGAGAGCAATAATACGGCGATCAAGGGTATAGCCTTTCAATATCAAAACAGAGGGAAACATATTATTACGACGCAGGTAGAGCATCCGGCTGTTTACGATGTTTGCAAACAGTTGGAAGGCCTAGGGTTTACTGTGACGTATCTGCCGGTAGATCGCGAAGGTCGCGTATCGGTAGAAGCTGTTCAGAAAGCAATGCGTCCGGATACGATTCTCGTTTCGGTTATGCATGTGAACAACGAGCTGGGAACCATTCAACCGATCTTGGAAATCGGACAATGGTTGAAGCAATTCCCGAAAGTCTTGTTTCACGTCGATGCTGTCCAAGGAGTTGGGAAAGTTCCTTTGCGCATCAAGGATTCAGGGATTGATCTGTTGAGCGTCTCTGCTCACAAGTTTTACGGCCCCAGAGGAGTGGGCATTTTGTATAAACGAGAAGGCTTGATCATTCACCCGTTGATGATGGGTGGCGGTCAAGAAGGCGGTGTTCGCTCAGGAACGGAAAACCTCCCAGCCATCGCTGGTATGGCAAAAGCAATCCGGATTCTAGAAGAACTGGGCAGCGTCGAGATGATTAGGCTACAAACATTGAATCAACAGCTTCGTGAAGGGGTTGCAACGATTGAAGGTTGCATAGTGAATACCCCGGAAACGAATACGGCTCCCCATATTATGAACTTGTCAGTACCAGGAGTAAAAGCAGAAGTCCTGTTGCATGCTTTGGAGGATAAAGGCTTTCTGATATCCACCAAGTCCGCATGTTCATCCAAAGTCAATGAGCCAAGCAGAGTTTTGACTGCGATTGGCATCGAGCGGGATTGCGCGTTGTCGTCTCTGCGGGTCAGTCTGGGTCGTGAAAATACAGCGGAGGACATTCAGCAGTTTTTGAAGGCGTTAGAGGAATGCGTCCGTGTGCTTCGTACCTATATAAAACAACAACCTGCCCCCGCTCTTAGAAAATAGTGTGGACAACTAAAAGGAGATAAACATGAACTACGACGTTATTTTAATTCGTTATGGTGAGTTGGCGCTTAAAGGGAAAAACCGCGATCAATTCGAAGAGGCACTTGTAAAAAGCGTGAGAAACGTACTGCGCTCTTTTTTTAAAGTAAAAGTTCGACGCAATTACGGTCGGATGTATGTGGAGCTGCACGGTGAGGATGCTTATGCGGTTATGGAACGATTGAAGCGCGTTTTTGGTATTTCTTCCTTTAGTCCGACGATCCAAGTAGATCCTGATATTGAAACGATCAAGGAAAAAGCGCTGGAGTTGGTTCGTCAATTGAATCCACAACCGCGTACATTCCGCGTGGTTTCTCGTCGCGCTGATAAACGCTATCCGATTCCCTCTATGGAAGTGAATCGAATGGTGGCAACGCATATTTTGCGCGCACTGCCAGCGATTAGTGTAGACTTGCACGAGCCAGATGCCATCGTGAATGTAGAAATTCGCACAGAGGGTACTTACATTAGTTGTGAAACCATCAAGGGACTAGGTGGCTTGCCAGTTGGGGTGAGCGGAAAAGTACTGCTGCTTCTATCTGGGGGAATCGACAGTCCTGTCGCTGGCTGGATGATGCTGAAGCGTGGTGTGACGCTTGAAGCGATCCACTTCCACAGCTATCCGTTTACGAGCGAGCGCGCTTTGCAAAAAGTGCGTGACTTGGCTCATAAGCTGACAAAATGGGGAGGAACTGTTCGTCTCCACGTCGTACCGTTTACTGAGATTCAGACCGCTATTCGTGAAAAATGTCCAGAAGACTATTTGATCACCATCATGCGTCGCTTCATGATGCGCATTTCAGAGCGTGTTGCGGAAAATACCAATGCCAAGGCACTCGCAACAGGAGAAAGCCTCGGTCAAGTCGCGTCGCAAACCTTGGAAAGCATGGACACGATCAACAAGGTGATTTCGATTCCGATCCTGCGACCACTCGTCGCCATGGACAAGGTAGACATTGTGGACATTTCTCGCCAAATCGATACGTACGAGCTGTCTATTTTGCCGTATGAAGACTGCTGCACAGTGTTTACACCGAAAAATCCTGTGACACGACCGAAGCCTCGCCTCGCCGCAAAATTTGAGGAAGCGCTGGATGTAGAAGCGTTAGTGGAGGATGCGGTAGCGAGAACTGAAATAGAAGAGATTACAACGAAGCCAAAAGAAACGACAACCGATCTGTTCTAAATACAGGTATAGAGAAAATCGCGACACGGGGGAGAAGGAACCATGATAATCCGTTATGAGCGCAATGGTAAGGTGAAGCATGGCTGGATGGTGGAAGAGGATCACAAAGTACGCGTGATTGAAGGGGATATTTACAAAATCCATACAGCAAAACCGATCATGACGGGTCTAGAGCTACCTTTGGATGAGGTCACGTTGAAGGCGCCAAGTGATCCAAGTAAGGTCGTATGCATCGGATTGAATTACCGGGACCATGCGGCTGAGATGGGGATTGACCTGCCAAAAGAACCGTTGATGTTTTTGAAGCCGTCAACCACTGTCATTGGACCTGGTGAGCCTATCGTCTATCCAAAGCTGACGCAGAACCTTCATTATGAAGGCGAACTCGCCGTGGTGATTAAGAAAGAGGCCAAGAAGATCAAGGCTGCGGATGCAGACGATTATATTTTGGGATTCACTTGTGCGATTGATGTGACCGCGCGCGATCTGCAGATGAGCGATGGGCAATGGACACGGGCAAAAGGCTTTGATACGTTTTGTCCGCTTGGGCCTGCTATTGCGGCCAAACTGGATTATCATAACTTGCGTATCGTGACACGAGTAAACGGGGAAGTGCGTCAGGATGCTCGCACTGACCAATTGATTTTTTCGATTCCGCAGTTGATCGAGGCCGTATCTGCGGTCATGACGCTTCGCCCTGGCGATGTTATTTTAACCGGGACTCCATCTGGTGTAGGTGAGCTTGTTCCAGGTGATGAAATCTCGGTAACTATTGAAGGGATCGGAACCTTAACGACGCATGTAGTGGTTGAGGAGTAGTCATACATTCTTTGATAAGATCGACCAAGCCCCCTGCTTGTGTGAAGTGGGGGCTTGGTTTTTTCATTTTATTCTTCTTTGTTCGGATCATCGTGAATGGGATGCGCGGATGGGTCTTGTCGAGGAAGATCTTGATGCATCTGCCGTGTTTCGTAAGTGAATCGAGTGGTGGTGGAATGTTGTCCGGGCTCCCAGCCTGTTGCTTTCCCTAAGCGAGTTTCGTTGGTGGCAGCTCCAAATGGCCCCTCGGGGAATTCTTCCTGAAGGATTTCATTGCGCTGCGACTCTACAGTAGATAATTCACTGTAATTGTCGTTTTCGTATTCTTCATAGGTTGGTTTTGGATCCATAGTAACACCGCCGTTTATTTGTTGGGTACTTCACGGTTACGCAGCTTAAACGCCTAGCGGTTATAGTGTGAAATAAAAAGAGAATCGCTATTCGTTTTTCCTATTGACTCCTTCACTTATTTCATTTATATTTAAATTCTGCTCGAAACAATCAATACACATAAAAAATCACTGATAAAAAAGTGAGAGAAACACTTGACTTATACCTGGTGATTTTGTTATATTAGATCTTGTCGCTACTGAACGAAGCGGAATGGTTAAAAAAACCTCTTGCCAAAACGGTTGCGATTTGATAAGATAGAAAAGTCGCCTTCGGGCGAATGACACAAAATGCTCTTTGAAAACTGAACAGCGAAAGCGTTAATGAGTCTATCATTAAAT
>NZ_AKIX01000035.1:0-25836 GCF_000282075.1 Brevibacillus sp. BC25 | reverse complement strand
GTTGAAACGACAGTAGATTGCTCGAGTGCTGCCACAGGAGCCTGCGCGATTGTTTCTTTCACTGTCTCAGCTGGCTTTTGGCCGCCCGCGTCGATAATCGCTTGGACATCTTTGCGCGTAATACGACCGCCTGCTCCTGTTCCTACAACGCGGGACAAATCAATGCCATGTTGCTGTGAGAGCATGACAACAGCAGGTGAATAACGTTGTTTTGGTCCATCGACGACTGGTGCTTGCTGAATAGATACAGCCGGCGTAGCTGCCTTTGGCTGCTCGGTTGCAGGTGCTTGTGTAGTCGTAGTTTCCGTCGAGCTAGCAGGCGCTGCAGCTCCACCTTCCGCACCACTTTCTTCTATATATAGGATCAATGTGCCGACAGCGACTGTCTCACCTTCTGGCACGACGATCTCAGTAACGCGTCCTGAAACGGTAGAAGGAACCTCTGCATTTACTTTATCCGTCGTCACTTCAGCCAGCGAGTCGTATTTCTTGACCGTGTCGCCTACATTGACCAACCATTTGCTAATCGTGCCCTCGGTCACGCTCTCTCCGAGCTGGGGCATAAGTACTTTCGTTGCCATGATCCTTGGTCCTCCTCGCCTTAAAAGTTGGCCAGCTCGCGCATTGCTTCCAATACTTTTTCCGGGTTCAGCATAAAGTATTTTTCCATTGGCGGGCTGTATGGCATAGCCGGTACATCTGGACCGCATAGACGTTTAATCGGTGCATCCAAATCGAACAGGCAATGCTCCGCTACAATGGCAGCTACCTCACCGCCAACGCCGCCTTCTTTGTTGTCCTCGTGTACGATCAATACTTTGCCTGTCTTCGAAGCCGCTTCTACAATCGCTTCTTTGTCCAACGGATACAGTGTGCGCAAATCGAGAACATGCGCGCTGATGCCTTCTTGTGCGAGCTTTTCCGCAGCTTGCAGTGCGAAGTGCAGAGTCAAACCGTAGGAGATGACCGTGATATCTGTACCCTCTCGCTTGACGTCCGCTTTACCAATCGGCAGCACATAGTCGTCCTCAGGCACTTCGCCTTTGATTAAACGATAGCAGCGCTTGTGCTCGAAAAAGAGCACCGGATCTTCATCGCGAATGGCTGCTTTCAGTAGACCTTTTGCATCATAAGGTGTCGAAGGTGCCACTACTTTCAAACCAGGGGTGTTCGTGAACATCGCTTCCACAGATTGCGAGTGGTACAGTGCACCATGAACCCCGCCACCGAATGGAGCACGAATCGTGATCGGGCAGTGCCAATCGTTGTTCGAACGATAGCGCATTTTCGCCGCCTCACTGACAATTTGGTTCACAGCTGGCATGATGAAATCCGCGAACTGGATCTCCGCGATTGGACGCATACCGTAAGCTGCCGCACCAATCCCTACACCCACAATAGCGGATTCAGCCAGTGGGGTATCAATCACGCGCTCCTCGCCAAACTCTTCAATCAATCCGTTTGTCGCACGGAAAACCCCACCGCGTACGCCAACGTCTTCTCCGAGGATAAACACATTGGAATCGCGACGCATTTCTTCACGCATCGCCATTGTAATTGCATCAATAAAAGAAATGACTGCCATAAAAGATCCCCCCTTATTCCCCGTATACGTATGTCATTGTCGATTCTGGTGTTGGATATGGCGCGTTTTCTGCATATTCAGTGGCTTCATCCACTTCCAGCTGTACGCGAGCTAGCATATCCGCTTCCTTATGTTCGTCCAAGAGTCCGATCTCTCTCAAATATGCAGCAAAAACAATCAACGGGTCCTTTTTCTTCGCTTCTTCCACTTCTTCTCTCGTCCGATACACACGATCGTCATCGTCGCTAGAGTGCGGAACAAGGCGATACATAACGGCTTCGATCAGCGTTGCCCCTTGACCACTGCGAGCACGTTCAACCGCTTCTTTCATGACACGATACACTTCAATCGGATCGTTTCCGTCAACACTGACTCCAGGGAAGCCGTAACCGATCGCACGGTCTGCTACACTTTCACAAGCCAACTGCTTTTTCAGTGGTACAGAGATCGCGTATTTGTTGTTTTCACAGAAAAAGATAACCGGGAGCTTGTGAACACCCGCAAAGTTCGCACCTTCGTGGAAGTCACCCTGGTTGCTGGAGCCTTCTCCGAACGATGCATACACAACAAAATCTTTTTGCTTCATTCTACCCGCCAAAGCCATACCGACTGCGTGCGGCACTTGGGTAGTAACAGGGCTTGAGCCTGTCAAAATATTGTACTTCTTGCCACCGAAGTGACCTGGCATCTGTCTTCCACCGCTATTCGGATCTTCTGCCTTCGCAAAAGCGGATAGCATGCAATCACGGGCTGTTTGGCCAAAGACCAGCACCAAACCAAGATCGCGATAGTAAGGGCACAAGAAATCTCTGTCTTTTTCCATCGCAAAAGCTGCTCCCACCTGAGCTGCTTCCTGACCCTGGCAGGAAATCACGAACGGTACTTTGCCCGCACGATTCAACAGCCATTGGCGCTCGTCAATTTTTCTGGCCAATAGCATGTAATAATACATGTCAAGGACTTGCGCATCGGTCAATCCCACTTGCTCATGTCGCTTGGTTGTCATCGTTACATACCCCCTTACTAATTGTGTATCGCTTTTCCGTCGACAGCCTGAGCTGCCTCCATGATTGCTTCGGATAAGGATGGATGCGGGTGAATCGTCTGACCGATCTCCCACGGAGTCGCATCCAGTACACGAGCCAAGCCCGCTTCGGAAATCATATCTGTCACATGTGTACCGATCATGTGAACCCCTAACAAATCATTGGTCTTGGCATCAACGACCAACTTCACAAAGCCGTCATTCTCACCGTGGATCAGTGCTTTGCCTAATGGCTTAAAGCTGAACTTGCCGATTTTCACATCGTAGCCTTGTTCTTTTGCTTCTTTTTCAGTGAGTCCGACATTTGCGACTTCAGGTCGGCTATACGTACATTTCGGAACCTTGGTGTAATCCATCGGGTGCGGGTTTAGTCTAGCCATGTGCTCTACCGCAAGTATTCCTTCATGCGAAGCAACATGCGCCAATTGCAGACCGCCAATAACGTCACCAATCGCATAAATATGAGACTCTGCAGTCTGGAAAAATTCATTAACCACGACTACGCCACGCTCAACTTTGATTTCTGTTGCTTCCAAACCGATGTTTTCTACATTCGCTTGGCGTCCTACTGATACGAGTACCTTTTCGGCTTCGAAGGTTTGAACTCCATCCTTGACTTCCGCCTGAATAGATACTTTGCCTTCCCCTTTTTCCAACGATTCAGGCAGCACCTTTGCTCCCGTCACGATGTTGACTTTCCGCTTTTTCAAAAGACGAGCCAATTCCTTGCTCACTTCTTCATCCTCAAACGGCAAAATACGGTCTGCGTACTCCACAACAGTTACTTCCACACCGAAATCATTGAGCATGGATGCCCACTCAATCCCGATGACACCGCCACCAACGATGACAACTGAAGCAGGCAATTGCTCCCACTGCAACGCTTCATCGCTTGTTACCACATAAGATCCGTCGATGACCAAACCTGGAAGTGTGCGTGGACGAGAACCTGTTGCCAGCAAAAGGAATCGTGGAACGATCATTTCTTGATCCCCGTTTTCCTTTTCAATGCGCACAGCACCTGCCTGCGGAGAAAAAATGGAAGGCCCCATGACTCTTCCAAAGCCTTCAAAGACAGTAATGCTGCCTTTTTTCATCAAGTATTGAATCCCTTTGTGAAGTTGGTCGATTATGCCTTGCTTTCGCTCTTGTATTTTCGTAAAGTCATAGCCTACAGTACCTGCCGAGACTCCGTATTTGTCAGCTTCCTTCAGGGTGGAGAATACTTCTGCACTGCGCAATAACGCTTTAGATGGGATGCAACCACGGTGCAAGCAAGTACCACCGAGCTTTTCTTTTTCCACGATTGCTACCTTCATTCCCAACTGGGAAGCGCGGATTGCCGCTACATAACCGCCGGTACCTCCCCCGAGGACGACTAGATCAAACTCTTGAGACACCACGATCTCTCCTTTCATTCGGAAAGCTAACCTGCGTATTTACGAGAATATGAATATTCAAAGAAAACCGTTTATGTATTCCTGACCGCCCCTCCATAGAAGAGCGGACAGGAGTATGAACTTTATAGAAGAAACGAGATTAGCGCTTGTAAACAGTCTTGCCGTTTTGCAGGAAAGTATTACGTGATCTTGCAACACTTGCAATGCGCTCTTCCGCCATGCGGTCAGCAGCTTTGTAGGAAGCCATGCCATCACGTTCAGCGATTTCGTAAATTTTCAGGATGCTGTCATAGATTGTTTCTACTTTTTTCAGTGCACGCTCGCGGTTGTAGCCTTGCAGCTCATCTGCCACATTGATTACACCACCAGCATTGATCACGTAGTCAGGCGCGTAGATCAGACCCATTTCGTGAATTTGGTCGCCGTGCTTCTCTTCTTTCAGCTGGTTGTTAGCTGCCCCTGCAATCACTTTTGCTTTGAAGAGTGGAATGGTGTCATCGTTGATGATTGCACCCAATGCGCAAGGAGAGAAGATATCGCACTCTACGCCAAAGATCTCGTTAACGCCTACGGCTTTCGCACCGAAATCGTTCACTGCACGATCTACGTTTTCTTGATTGATGTCTGTTACGATCAAATGCGCGCCTTCTTCATGCAGATGGCGGCACAGATTGTATGCTACGTTTCCTACACCTTGTACAGCAATCACTCGTCCGGAGAGAGAGTCGGAACCAAACGCCAATTTAGCAGCAGCTTTCATTCCGCGGTAAACACCGTAAGCTGTAACAGGAGATGGGTTACCACTGGAACCAAATGCCGGAGAAACACCTGTGACGAAATCTGTTTCTAGGTGGATCATATCCATGTCTGCTACCGTTGTTCCTACATCCTCAGCTGTGATGTAACGGCCATTCAGCCCTTGAATATAGCGACCGAAAGCACGGAACAGCTCTTCGCTCTTATGCTCGCGTGGATCACCGATGATAACTGCTTTACCACCACCGATGTTCAGTCCAGCTGCAGCGTTTTTGTAAGTCATCCCACGACCGAGACGGAGTACGTCTACAATCGCCTCTTCTTCTGTTTTATAAGGCCACATGCGCGTTCCGCCGAGTGCTGGTCCTAATGTCGTATCATGAATGCAAATGATTGCTTTCAAACCGGAATTTTCGTCTTGGCAAAATACCAATTGCTCGTAATCGTACTTTTGCATGTAGTCAAAGATGTTCACTGAAGAAACCTCCCTAGTATCTTTCGTTTTCCGCTTAAGTAAGCTAGCGTAACAGTGGGCTCCATTTGGAGAATTTCCCGTCAAGAGGTATATGCAAAAGTCATGCCAATAAAATCAAACTCATGAAAGCGCTTTATTTACAAGAACGTGGAATGAGTATCCCGACGTCAAGTCTGCATTTTTTTGCATATACGCGCAAAGATTTGCGTGCAATATTTTGCACGGTTACTTCGTTACTCTTCCTGCACATCCATGATGCCCAATTTTTCCATCTTGTAGTACAAACTGCGAATCGCGATTCCGAGGCGTTTTGCTGTAAGGGTGCGATTGCCTTTGGCTGCTGCCAGTTCCCGCAATATGTGCTGACGTTCTGCCTTTTCTACTGCTTCTTTTAATGTGGTACCAGTGGAACCCTCATGCTGGGCCTCTTCCTTTTTGGTCGAAACGATTCTTCTTTCCAGTGGGGGTAAATGCTCCGGCATGATGATTCGCTCGTTAATCCGCATATGAATCATCGCCCTGCCCAGTACATTTTCTAGCTCGCGTACATTGCCCGGCCAGTGATAGGACAGAAGCATCTGCAATGTTTCTTCATGCAGCTCTTCTACATTCCTACCGTACTCCACATTGGCTTTTCGTAGCAGGTGCATAGCAATCGGCTTAATATCTTCCAAGCGCTGTCTGAGTGGCGGGATATGAATCGGCACGACGTGGAGACGATAGTACAAGTCTTCACGGAAACGTCCCGCTCCGATCGCAGCCTCCAGATTCACATGAGTAGCCGCAATGACGCGAACATCGATGTTGATCGGCTTCGTTCCACCGACTCGCACGACCTCTCGCTCCTGCAGGACGCGCAAAAGCATGACCTGCATGCTCATGGACAGTTCGCCAATCTCGTCCAAAAAGATTGTTCCACCGCTGGCCTCCTCAAACAGCCCCCGCTTTCCTCCTCGACGCGCACCTGTAAACGCACCCTCTTCGTAACCGAAAAGCTCACTCTCCAGGAGGCTCTCTGAGATAGCTGCACAATTGACCCGGATAAATTGGTTGTATTTTCGTTCGCTTGCATTATGTATGGCGTGGGCAAACAGTTCTTTCCCCGTTCCCGATTCCCCACGAAGAAGCACCGTTGCTGGTGTTGACGCCGCTTTTTTGGCTTGCTCGATCGCTTGCTGCATGGACTCGCTATAGCCGATAATGTCTGCAAAGCTATATTTTGCCTCCAGATTGCGGATGATACGACGCGCTTTCTCCAGCTCTTCTGACAGGCGCTTGAATTCGGAGACATCGTGAATGACGCCAACGCTGCCTTTCAGCTCTCCATCGACCAGAACAGGTGCAACATTGACCACGACGTCCTTGCGCTTTGGTCCCAATTTCATGGGGGCGCCTCTCACTGCCTTCTTCGTTTTCAAGACTTGCATGTGCATGCTATCGCCTTCGGAAATATCCACCGTCGCTGGTTTCCCGATAATGTCGTCTTGCGAAAAACCCGTAAGCCTCGTGTAGGCCGGGTTGATCAAAAGTCCATTCCCGTATTGGTCAACGACCGATATCGCTTCGTCCGACGATTGAATAATCGCTTGGAGCATGCTCTGCAAATCTTTCAAGTTCGTCACTTCTTCTGCCAACGCCATGATTTCTGTAATATCACGGAAAATGGCAACAGCTCCGACAACTTCTCCTCGATCATTGCGAACGGGCACACGGTTTGTAATAATCCGCGTCTGATTCGGCAAAACCTGCTCCTGATTCAATTCGGGAGAGCCTGTCTTTAATACAATATGTAACCGAGTGTTCGTTATACGCTCCGAAACTTTTGTATCCAGCACTTCACTCGCCTCGATGCCCATCAATCGCTCTGCGGCTTTGTTGAACAACGTAATAACTCCTTGGCGATTGACCCCGATAATCGCGTCATGCGTGGAGTTCAACATCGTTTCCCGCTCCCGCTGATTTTGCATCAAGACCGCAATCAGCTTATCGCGTTCCCGAATCAATTTCATGACGATTCTCGTAAACGTTCCTGGGATGAGC
This sequence comes from Brevibacillus sp. BC25, assembly GCF_000282075.1. Classification (NCBI taxonomy): domain Bacteria; kingdom Bacillati; phylum Bacillota; class Bacilli; order Caryophanales; family Paenibacillaceae; genus Brevibacillus; species Brevibacillus sp. BC25. Next base: position 18,535 of record NZ_AKIX01000035.1, on the reverse strand, counting down.
ACTGTCTTATCTTTCTTTAATTGCCTGAGATGCTCATACTCCCCCAGGTCCCCTGTAGCTTCTAAAATGACATCCAGATCCTCATCCAAATAAGGCCGATAATCTTGATCGACGGGAATCCCCAATGATTGGGCCAGCAGTATGCCTGGGGCGTTCGGCCGTTGATCGACAACAGCAACGACTTGTAATCGGTCCATCTGGTTTAGCATCCGCAGGAGTGCTGTTCCACCACGTCCCGCACCAACGATGAGCAGCTTGTGCATGCGAGAGACCCCTCACTTTTTGAACAACCTCTTTACGATCTTACTCGTTACCATTGTACTCCAACAAACCGTTGATGGACAGGCGATCTTCCCTAACGTGCGCTCGTTCATGTGCAACAGGTACGGTGGACAAGGCTGTTCGCATCCGATATGATAAAATGACCATACTGTAGTTGTTGTAGTCGTTTACGCATTCGAGAAAGGGGTGAAAAACCCTTGGTATTTCAGAAAATCATTGCACTCTTAATTATGGTAATCCCGGCAGCAATCGCCATGTACGGAATCAAGTTAATCCGTGACGCATTCTTCTATTCTGCCTCTCCGGATGTTGGATTTTTATGGGGAAAACTCATTCTAGGTATACTGGCTTTCGCCATCCCTGTATGGTTTATTGCCGGATTTATTCTCCATCATGAACGCAAAAAAAATCGCGTACAGCCCCGTTTCATGGTTCCTGAACCTGATGACGAGGACTAGACCAAACCGGACGAACCAGTCTGGTTTTTTTTATTTTCAGCTTCTGTAACTCTCCCCCATTGATCGAGTCGTCTGAGCCAAGCGACCTGTTCAATAACACGCGAAAACGAGCAAAATTCTGCCGCAACCTGCAGGCACAGGAAAAGCACGAGCATACTCGCCTGTACATAAATCGATGTCCCGCTGACAAAGGAAAAGCCTACTGCAAAACCCAAGGCATTCGAACCTGTATCTCCGAGCATGGTTTTGCCGCCAGCGTCATGGGGAAACATGAGCATGCTTGCCATGGTAACAGGGATCAAAAAAATCCAGTTTTCCATCGCCGCACTGGCTCCTAATGTCCATATACCAAAAGCCCCTGCCAGTACAGTCAGGCACCAAAACACTTTGATCGCCCGTGCTGGCCGCAAATCAAACAAGTTAACGATATTGGGTGAGAGTGCAAGTAGACCAAAGGAAACAATACCGGCCCCTAATGAGTTCGAAAGAGTGAAGGAAAGACAAAAAGCCGTGCTTGTCCCGCCTATCAGCTTCCACATGCCACTGGTCATTCGCCTCTCTCGCCAAAACACACCGAAATGTCCGCGAAACCCTTTTGCATCCCGATCTGATGCTCGATCATCACGCCATCCCCAAAAGGCCATTGTGATCATACCTGTTAGAAATAAAAAGCCGTTCAGGAGAAGCTCGCTTTTGGCCCCTCTGAGCAAAAGTAGTCCGATCAGCACTATACCGGTTATTGTGCTCGTACATACGAGGATGAGCCCCCCCGCTGTCAGTACTGGCTCTCCATCGTAATTGAATCGATTCATCCCCAGGGCATTGAGCTTTTGTATGCCGATTTTATACAGCGGACGGTCAAGCACCAGCGGAAAAATGACGGCGACGAGCATCATGAGCATCATGATCTTCGTTTCCACTCTTGGCCCTCCCACCATTTCCAGCACAGCGTTCGGCTAATCGCGACAAACTCTTTCCCGCGATGACTGAAGCCTGCCCAATCGTTTTTCGTTTCACGGTGCGAAAAAAAGACAGGAACCTCTGCTACACGATACCCTGCCCGCAAAGCATCGACAGTGAGCCCCACCTCTAGGCCAAATCCCTTATCTTGACTCCCCAATCGGTCAAGAAGCTCGCGACGTATTGCCCGTTGTCCTGATAATGGGGCTTTTGCTTCAAAACCTGTCAACACCCGAATGCCATGATGGGCCAAGCCTTTTGCTAATCCGAAACCTGCTTTCACTTGCGGAGGTGGAAGAACAGCTACCGCCATATCACAGACATCTTGTAGCACCGGCGTAAGCAAATGTGCCGCTTCTGCTGCGCTGTCTCGCAAATCACCGTCGAGCAGCATGACCACATCCCCACTGGCGCACTTCCAGCCCAGTTGAACAGCTGCACCTTTTCCTTGATTGCGCGGCGCTCGAATCACCATATCCGCCCACTTGCTTGCGATGTGTGCCGTCTCATCTTTACTGCCATCATCAACAACGATTAGTTCATCACAAAAAAAGCGTTCACGGATGGCACGGAGTGTATCACCGATGGAAGCCTGTTCGTTGAACGCTGGGATGACGACGCTAACTTTTTTCACGCGAGCCCTTCCTCTCAGCCAATCTATTTTGCACTTGCTCCAAAAGTGCCCATTGTTTTGCAGGAGAGTCAGGCACTTCTACGACCTGTATCCAGGAATTCACTCGTTTTTCCCGTAGCCAAAGCGGAGCTTGCCTTGCTACCACCAAAAGCATCCCATCTTCCCAACTGTTTCCCTCACGATATGAAACCACTTCCATGCCTACTGAATGCATCAGTTGCTTAATCTGTTCAGCAACCTTGCCATCCTCCTGCCAAACATACAGCTTGCTTCCTGTAAGTTCATCCACATAGCGTCCGCTCATGAGTTGGACGACTTCTTGGTTGCTGCGAGCAACTTCTTTGAGCAATCGATTCATTTGCTGTCTTAATTCATGGTTGCTTTTGAGAGCGCGATCGTACTTTGCTTCCATATTGGAAAGAATGCCTTTTGTTCCTTGCGTTATCCATGAATGGCCTGCCGTCCCTCCTAACAAGATACCTACCCCAAGCGCGACAAATATGGCAGCCAGTGAAATCAAATGATAGCGGAAGGGTATCATGTCTACCTCCATGAAAGTGCGTTGTTCATAAAGTCCAAGTTCGCCACTGGGTCCAAATCATCTGTACAGCATGACGGGTGATCGGATTAATGACGAGCGCGGCTGAAACAGGGAGAAGCATAGCGACTATACACCAACCCCACAGCTTCCATGACTCGCTCGGCCGATAGAGATGACTGACTCCTTTGGCATCAATTAGCTTTGTCCCAATCTTCGTGCGGACCAATAACGTGCTCGCCATACCTTTGCGGCCTTTTTCCAGAAAATCAATCATACTTGTATGGGCACCGATCGTGACGATCAGTTCAGCCTTCTTTTCGTACGCTAACAGCATCGCCACATCTTCGCTCGTACCAGGCGCTGGCAAGACATGATAAGGCAATCCGAGCGTTTTTACGCGAGTCGTTCCAGGTGCTGTCCCATCCACAAAAGCATGTACGACGATCTCCGCTCCGCTTTGGAGCGCTCTGTCCGAGACGCTGTCCATATCTCCCACAATCAGATCTGGACGATACCCTGCTTCCATGAGGGCATCTGCACCGCCATCGACCCCGATTAAAACAGGTCGATATTCCCGAATGTAGGAAGATAGCGTCAGTAAGTCCTCTCTGTAATGTTTCCCGCGAACGACGACAACGACGTGTCGCTGTTCCATTTTTTTTAGTAATTGCACATGGCAAAGTGGTTTTAAAAATAGGTCTTTTTCCTTGCTGGCGTACAAAAGTGTATTGTCGATAAACGAAGAGAGCGTGTCATCCAACTTATCCTGAGCTTCATGCCATCGGTTCAAAATAGAGGGAACCGTCACCTGCTGCAGTCTACATACATGGACCCACTTCTCTTCCAATAGGATGTACAGATTTTCTTCGCGTATCGTTGCATACTTGCCTTCGATCCATTCCATGAATGAATCCGACACATCTACATCCAGTACCTCATAGAGTGTGACACCGTTTGTTAAAAGTTGGCGAGCTCCTTCAGCCGGGTATTGCCCCGTCATGAATGGCGAAAGGTTGAGGACGACTTTTACCCCTCTCTCCACCAAGGACTGTGCTGCTATCTCATCAACGTCCGGATGATCAATGATGGCGATATGATGGGAGTGGAGACGTTTGCACAACTGCTTCGTCTTCAGATCAGCTGCTACGACAGCCGTGTATGAATGTGCTGCAGAACCTTTTTGTTTGCCCACGTTTCCACCTCCGCTTTTAGTATGCTAAATATTTCCTTGCACAATGCAAAAAAAGAAGCTGTGCATCAAATGCACAACCTCTTTTAAGCGAAGCGTTTTCAGTTTAATCTACGCACCTTTGACCAGGTAGTAAATGATTAAACCATCTGCGAACAGGAAAACCACCAAAGATACAAAGCCAAATAAGATTGCAAATGTGTTTTTCGCTTTGATGGAACTCAAACAGCCCCAAGCAATAAAGAATGTGAAGATAAACATCAGGATGTCAAATAAAACGATTTTCATAAACGACAACTCCTTCACCATGATGACGCAAACCGGAATACAATGGCAATTCCATTATATAGCTTCACGTATTATGAGACAAGCATATCCAAATTTGTGAACAAAAAGTTTCACAATTATTTCCCTTTTATTGTGCCACATGTTGCGCTGCCTATCCATATACTCCAGCAATCTTGCTCAATCAATTTTTCTTGCCCAGCTACCTGATCATGGATGGTGTGAACAAGGTCCTTCAGTTCCGCATCAGTCAATTCATGCAGAATGGAGCGGCCTTTTCTTGAAAGCAAGTCAGCTTCCAATTCAGACCAACTATCGTATTCACGTCTTGTCTCCCATAGCGTTGTCTTGTTCACCTGATCAAGCCCCGCGAGCTTCATGGTGTTCTGCACCATTGTATCATCCGGTCTACGCGTCTGTTCTATCTTTAACAAGCGCGGGTATCGGGTAAAGAAATAACCGCGAAAATGAGTCGGCGAGGCTGGCATTTTGACATCGTCCATCGTCCGATCTTGGATCAGGCAAATTCCCCCCGGTGCCAATAGCCTGATCACTTCTTTAAAAAACTTCTGCAAGTCTTGCTCCGGGAAATGATGGATCAAGGCGCGAGCGAATACAATATCCGCACACTGACTCGGCAAGCCTGTTGCGCGGGCATCCCCCTGTGCAAACGAAATCTTCGGATCGTCAGCGCATTGCTCTCTCGCCGCTTCGACCATCACGTAAGAAAAGTCAATGCCCGTGACAGAAGCAGGGCCTAGGCCAGACCAAGCCTTACTATAAATTCCACCGCCACACCCGATGTCCACGACATTTTTTCCCACGGGATTGACGAGTGAGAGGATCGTCTGTCTCCACGAGTCGTCAGCGGTTCTCCCTGTATAGCTCAACTGGTTTTTCTCAGCGTGAAAATCAATTGTCATTCCTGTTTCGCCTCCATGAACTCCAGTCGGTTTCCAAATGGGTCCTCTGTGAAAAAGCGGATAAGGTGAGGAATTTCTTCGTCAATCCGAAACGATACCCCATTCTCTTGCAAATGCTCCATCAGCGAACCAATGTTTTGCACAAGGAACGCCGGATGTGCTTTTTTCGCAGGAATGAATCCTTCCTCTACGCCAATATGAATCATTTGGGCGCCACATTGGAACCATACACCACCTCGAACAAGCAGCTTCTCTGGCTTTGGAACCTCCGGCATTCCTAAAAGCTCACCGAAAAACTTGCGCGCTACGTCCTCCGTTCCTGTTGGTGCTGCTAATTGTACATGGTCGAGCCCAATCCATTCATACTTTGTTGTCATCGTCTTCATTTCCTCCTCTTTTTTTGCAAAGAACCATCCATTCGTCAATCTGATGGGTCATTACTCTGCCTTCGTTTGTGGTAAGTCCTAGATATTCCTTTTGTTCGTCTGTAGCGTTCAGAAGCATTTTTTCCACGGCCGCTTCCTGCTCAGATGATTCGGAAGTGCGCTGAACCCATGGTAAAAATTCAAACCTTTTTTTGCGTTCCTGCTGCTTTTGTGTAATCAAGCCATTCACTTCAAACAAAGCGCGCCATTCACTTACGGAAAGACAGCGAACATGACTGGGATCGCGTGTTTTCTCTACTTTATTTATGAACGCCGAGAGTGACGACTCCTCAGGTGAAACGTTGTCGATGAAGAGAAACAACCCACCAGGGGTCAATACGCGACTCACCTCACGAACAAATGCCGCCGGATCCGGAAAATGATGAGCTGCGATTCGGCATGTGACCATCTCAAATGATTCATCGAGAAACGGGAGAGATTCTGCATCAGCCTGGACATACATCACATTATGGACAAGTGCTGTATCATTGGCCGCAGATGCCGCCATGAGCATCGGGCGAGTCAAATCCGTGGCGACGACCAAGCTCACATGTGGAGCCAATGTCCTCGCTACGTGCCCACCTCCTGTGGCGATATCCAGTGCCCGCCACTTCTCTGCTGGCTGCATCCACTCCACTATCAGTTCCAAATCGCTGCCTTTTGCATGGGTCTTGCTTTGCACGTATTGCTCTGCATTTTTTCCAAATTGCGCTTGAACAGCTTGTTTGATCTCCTCATTCTTCATCAGGAACACCTCCTGCCTACATCATATTCCAATGTTTGTCATCCTTGTTATAGAATACAGATAACTAGTTATCGAGAATTTGAATAGGAGGCAGCTCACAATGGATCGAGAAAGTCTTGAGGTATTTTTAACGATTGCTCGTCATGGATCGATTAATCGCGCTGCACAGGCATTATTTTTGGCGCAATCAACATTGACGCATCGATTGAAGCAGTTAGAGCGCCAGGTTGGGAGTGCGCTTTTTGTTCGCACCGCTTCTGGAGTGAGTCTTACAGGCGAAGGACGTCGGTTACTACCGGTTGCGACGAATATCGTAGAGCAAATGCGTACCTTTATCCAAGAGAAAGAACAGCGCCAATCGATGAACATCGTCGCAGGAAAAGCTTTTGTCGCCTATGAGCTGCCACGACTGATTGGAGAGTACCGGATTGCTCATCCGGGCTTTACCTGCTACGTCCGCTCTACGCTGTACGAGGAGTCCCTTAGCGCTCTGCTAACAGGAACGGCTGATATTGCCTTTCTCGGGAGTGAAATGTATCATCCGCACATCCATCAAGAATTCCTTCCCAGCGATCGGCTCCTGCTCGTCATGGCGCCCAACCATCCTTGGGCAAGTGGGTTTCCAGGTTTTCAGGCATGGGGAACCGAAGAAATGATTGTGTTCGGGAATCACACCGCTCCTTATCGCCAACGGATTGACCGCTATCTGGCGCAGCAGGGAGTTTTTCCGAATATTATTATGGAATTGGACAGCTTCAATGCTGTTAAAAAAATGGTCGAACGCCAGCTAGGGATCACGATCCTGCCGGAAAGAACCATACAACAAGAGCTAGCGACCGGAAGATTGGTCGCCTACGATATCGCAAACGCCGAATTAGTGCGCCCCACACTCATCGCCTACCTGCATCCAAAAAAAGAGGACGATGCTTTCCAGCAATTCGTCCAATGGATCAAGGAACATTATTAACAAAAGTTCAATGTAGTGTTAGTACCGTAAGCTCTGGGCGGCAAAATAAACGAACAGGCAAGATCGTCGTACCCAACCCTCTGGTGGTGTACACAGCCATGCCCCCTACCTGATACAGTCCTTGTACATATTTACGCCCGTATTGCGGCGCCAAAAGATGACCAATGAAGGGCAAGCGCACTTGTCCGCCATGGCTGTGGCCGGACAGTTGGAGATGCACAGGATGCTCTGACGCAATATCAGCAAAATCAGGCTCATGCACCAACAAGATAACGCTGCCCTCCGGCGGGATATTTTCTAGCGCCCTGGGAAGATCAGGTACACCATAGAAAAGGTCATCCACTCCTGCCACGTATAACTGCTGGCCATCTTTGTGTACGGTAACGTGCCGATTATCCAACACTTCAAATCCAGATGCGACTAATCCATCCCGAACTTTTTGTTGTTCACCAGCTCGATAATCGTGGTTGCCCAAAACGGCGAATTTGCCTAATGGAGCTAGGAGCTGATTGAAAAGGGGAACGGCGGCGAATAGAGGTCGCGTCACTTCATCTACGATATCCCCTGTGAAGCAAATCAAATCCGGTTTTTCGCTCTGGATCAAGGCAATAACCGACTCCAACTCTTTCGGTTCAAAATAATGACCGAGATGAACATCACTAAATTGAATGAGCTTTGTCCCCTTAAAGCTTTCTGGCAATCCCGGTATCGTGATGGACAATCGCACGATATCAAGCGCTTTTCGTTCCCATACATGACCGTACACGCCAGTCGCTATAACGAGCCCAATCAATCCCCCTACCCATTTCGTGACTTTGTGGAGAAATGTTTTCCTTGAAATGGGGGCAAGGTTAGGATCATTCACTGTCTTTCTTTCGCTCATACCCATTCACGACAACGTCCAATCTTCCCGTCACCGGGTCAATGAGTAAGCCATGTACCTCCACATTCGGTGGGAGGAGCGGGTGATTTTTAATCGTTTCTACGCTATTTTTCACACTTTCTTCTACACGATCGAATCCGTGCAGCCATTTATGTAAGTTAATCCCTGCATGTTGAAGCGTGGAAAACGTTTGAGCCGAGACTCCTCGCTCCAGCATCTTCTCCATCGTGCGTTTGCTGTCAATCGCACTCATCCCGCAGTCATAATGCCCGACGACCATCACTTCTTCGGCATTCAATTCGTAGATCGCAATAAGAATACTACGCATGATACTCCCAAAAGGATGGGACACGATTGCCCCGGCGCTTTTTACGTGCTTGATATCCCCATTGCGCATGTTCATGGCTTTCGGCAGCAGTTCAACCAAACGGGTATCCATACAAGACAACACGACCAATCGTTTATCAGGAAACTTGGTGGTTTGGTACTTTTCATATTCTTGGTTCGCCACAAATTCATGGTTAAATGCGAGAATTTCATCCAAATTGCGCACTTTCACAGCACCTGCCTCGCTCTTAGTAGTATGTATTTGTTATCGTATGCTTTTCTATTTTACATAGGAGGATCAAAATCTCGCAAGGGACTGTGGCAGTTTCTTATCAATTAGTTCATTTTGTCAGGATGTAATGTTTCTCGTCTGTGTTTCTTTTATCATAACGAATAATTCCAGACACATTGGTTCAGTTCATCCGGAAAGAGTACTTTTTTAGTTATAGTATAAATTTCCTAACTTTGGTAAAATCATCAAAAACATAATTGGGAGAGTTGCAGATTGAAATTAAGACTAGCCTTACTACTTGCAATAGCACTAATCCTTCCAGCCTGTAGTGAAACTGCAAACACACCTGAAGTACCGTTACCTACCTATGTATTAGCCATTGATCGATTTGACGAAGGTACTGGGACTTGGTTCGTTGCTTTGTCAACCGAGTCGAATGATGAAAAGGAATTACGTGCTCTCGTGGAAAATACTCGGACCTTAGCAAAAGACAAGAAAGAGGAAGTTAACTCCATTTCCGTGTCAATTATCAAACCAGATGGAATGATTCCTCCCACTGTTACGGCATTTGGCAGAATTGCCTTGACGAGTAAAGGCATGGAACAAACCGGATTGAGTAGTACCTCTGAAATAGAATTTGAATATAAAAATGCTCCCGCAACAAGTCACAAGTAACCACCTACTACACCAGCTACAGAAACATCTAAGTGACCTCTGTGATTCTATTAAGTAAATTTATGTAATGAAAATCAATGGCCAGGGTTAATATACCTTGGCTTACTTCTTGCCCAGAGACACGTCTAAATTCATTAGTCAATTCATCAGGTTAAAACTTGGAAAAGTTTTTCTAAATGTTCCTTATTAGCGAATGACTCTTCAATCGATAAAAAGGATAATAGGGTAACTGCTTTTTGGGCTTTATCTGCTGCAAACATTTTGTGATGACCATCCAATAAAAAATGACTATAAACCCATACCTCATCATAATGATTTAACGGATATTTTATATCTAGGAAAGAAATGCTCAACGCTGTTGGTGTTTCTTTTACATTCACCCTGTCTTTGTAATCATTAATTGCTATAGGATTTAATGATTCGCTGGGTTGGATGGGTACTATATATTCTTCAATTTTCTTCAGACTGCTTATATTCCTTAGCCCAGCTTTATAGTATTCAGTCCCATATGCCTCTCTTTTCATCCTAGGATACACTTTCAGCAAAGTTGCAATGTAATGACCATTGGGAATGAGACAGGATAAATCAGACATGAAATCTTGGTCCAGTGTATTTATCCCTTGATTTAATTTGTTGGATATTCTTGTTGCGTTTTTCATATCCATTCCTGAAGAGTCGGCATAAAAAAGACAGGTTTCACAATCTATACCTGTATTGGCGATCTCTTTTCCCTCAATGGTTAGAAACCTTTGACGATATCCAGCCCTCTTATACTCAATTGGAGATGTAGAAGAATGGATACTAATTTCTTTGCAGGACAATAGTTTGCTCATTTACTTTTATTCTCCGTTTGAAATAGTGATCAGTATGAACCTTTATATTTAGATGGGTTTTCAACATAACTCTCGAGAACATAGCCACAATTTGTACAGATTCTATGAATGATCGCAGAACTAACCGGAAAAATCTTACCTATGGGTAATACACCCGCATGCCCAGCCTGCCTTCCTTCCCCAATCTCTTTACACCCACATTTTGAGCATTGTTCTGTTAGATTTTCCATTTTGCACCTCGTTTTTATTCTGTTTAGAATATAATTATAGATTACACAAACCATTTTTTGTTACCATTCGGTAAACTTCTGATGAGGTTGCTCGGTCATACTTCGTTGTCCACGACAGAAAAATATGTCCGCTTTACAACTTCTGATCTGAGTGAACAGCATGAAAAAGCCAGTCCCTTAACTAATTTGCTTGACTCTGGAAACAGTCGAAAGAACGGTCAGTTAAAGTTCAAGTAGACTTATTAATCGCATACGAGTTTAAACCGTTTGCTAACCGCATCGATCTCGCGTACCACACCCCACGCTTCCTCTAACGTTCCGAATTTGCCCATACTTTCGCAGAGAAATCCAACATCTTAACACCATTCTCCGTATTGATAGCGTCTGCTTCCGCCTGTGTGTTCGTGAGTATTCGCGTTCCGATATAAACAGCTCCTTTCGTTGAGATAACGCAGAAAGTGCGGTACCATTACGGCGCCGCCCGTGTATTTGGGTGAAACGTTTAGTCGATTCGTCCAATCAGAACGGGCCATATAGTCATTTACTATAAAAGGTGCGTTACTTTAACGAGGGAGTGAAGACATGAAACGAAAGGGTAATAAGAGAACCATTCGACATGTACAGTACGACTGGTATCCGAATCCATACGATCCTTATTCCCTGCCTTATCCACGTTATCCGTATCGCTGGTTTTCAAACTTTGATATATGCGTCATGGAACGAAAACGGTGTGAAAGGCGTTGTTCCTTCATGACTGGCTATGAAAACGTCTTGTGTAACCAGAGGTGTACGGAGGAGTTTGTAGATTGTCAAGAAATTTACGGAGGAGACTGAATCACACTAAGATAAATAGGGGCAGTTCTTACTATACTGTTGCCCCTTATACATACTTCCTCGAATATGCTTTCAATTACCTACACGAAAACGATCAGATGTACTTACTTATACTTAGGTCGCGTGATATCCATTCCCACTTACCATAACCGTCGTTCTCGGACTCAGCTCATTTTCGTAAACGTGATAACGGCGCGAATTCCGTATCCTGTGGATAATTATCGTTTATGCAGCGTGACCCCTAAGATTTCGGAGGGCGTTCACGCCGGGAGCATGCTGCGGATGCAATCGCGTATTTTGTACCGCACAGGTTCGCTTTATAAACGTTAAATAGCGTTAGCGATGCATTTACCGCAGTCGGAAAGGCTTGCGTATGCTTTTTCACTTTGTCGCACTAAAGCATTAGTACAAATAAAAAGAAACGCCACCCAATTCGGGCAACGTTGCTTTCGAAGTGCACATTCGGTTTTTTCGGAACGACAGCTGCACAATTTATCGCAGAATTTACGGGAACAGACCGATTAGCCACCGTTCAAAAACGTCGTAATGACACGATCTTAGCTAATCTTCGCCTCAATCCGCAGCTTGTCCGCCACCATGGCAATAAACTCACTGTTGGTCGGCTTTGCCTTGGTGTTGGAAATCGTATAACCAAACAAACTGGAGATAGAGTCCAAATTACCACGGGACCACGCTACTTCAATCGCATGACGGATGGCACGTTCTACACGACTTGCAGTTGTATTGAATTTCTTGGCAATGTCCGGATACAGGACTTTGGTAATCGAACCGAGCAGCTCAACATCGTTGTATACCATTGTAATCGCTTCCCGCAAATACAAATAGCCTTTGATATGTGCAGGAACTCCAATCTCATGAATGATGCTTGTGATGCTCGCGTCCAAATTACGTCCGCGGATTTGCAATGTAGCTTGCGGTTTTACAGAAGAAACAAAAGAAGAGGCAGGTTTGGTTGTAATGATTTGACGGATGCGCTGAGCCAGCACCTCCATATCAAACGGTTTCAAAATGTAGTATGCGGCTCCCAGCTCTACTGCTTTCTTCGTAATCTCTTCCTGCCCGAAAGCAGTCAACATGATAATTTTAGGTTGAGGACTTAAGCGCATGGCCTGAATTTGCTCCAAAACAGCCAAGCCATCCAGATGTGGCATGATGATATCCAAAATTAATACATCGGGTACACGTTCCTGCAGCAGTCGAACTACCTCATTGCCGTTGTAAGCAACACCCACAACATTCATGTCATACTGGCTACTGATGTACTCTTCCAACAGATTTACAAATTCACGGTTATCATCTGCCAACAACACTTCAATCTTGCTCAAGGTCGTTCCTCCTAACAATGGACGGTCTTTTGGAAAGAAGGTGGCGTTCTAGAGGTTAACAAATCTAAAAGGATTAGTCCATACCATCTTTTCTCTACAAAAATTATTCGACAAAGCAAATTCCATTCCTGCCAATGACGAAAGATTGAATGATTTAACTGATATTTCGACAAAGAATCCTTTCATTTCTAATCGATTCGTCAAAGGACTGCAAAAATCGAAAAAGCCGCCTCGCTTCGTTCGCGTGACGGCACTTCATTCAGGCAGCTTTGGTTGTATTGGTCCGAGATTCGGCAGTACCTCGCACATTCACGCCAGCATCCTGAAGCATCCATTCAATGTAGCAGCCGTATCCCGAAGTAGGATCATTGACAAACACATGCGTGACGGCACCGACAATCTTACCTTTTTGAATGATGGGGCTGCCGCTCATCCCCTGTACGATGCCACCTGTCTTTTCCAAAAGGCGTTTGTCCGTGACTTTAATGATCATCCCTTTGGTTGCAGGAAAATGCTGCTTGACCACGTTTGCGATCTCAATATCGAACTCTTCTACCTTCTGACCTTCCACGACAGTAAGAATTTTGGCTGGCCCTTCCTCTACCTGCTCAGCAAGAGCAATTGGTAACGGCTCCTGGTAATAGCTGCGTTTGGGCTCGTCCTTCATTTTGCCGAAAATGCCAAAAGGGGTGTTTTTGGTTATATTTCCGAGAACTTCACTTTCATTGTAGAAACGTGCAAATTTCTCCCCTGGGTTGCCACTTTGTCCTTTTTCAATCGATGTGACACTCGCTTGCACGATCTGGCCATCTCCTACGACAATGGCTTGACCAGTATCAACGTCGGAAATGACGTGCCCTAATGCCCCGTACGCTTTGGAATTCGGATCAAAAAAGGTCAGTGTCCCTACTCCTGCCGCTGAATCCCGAATATAGAGACCCATACGGTATTCACTGTCTTTTTTGTCTTTTGCTGGGTGCAAAGTGAGCGAAAGCTTTTCCTTGCCACGAACGACAAGCAATTGAACGGAATGATTCTTTTTCCCCGTTTCGTTAATCAATTTCTTTACGTCGTTCATGTCATTGATGTACATGTCGTTCATTTTGATAATCATGTCACCGACGTGTATACCTGCCTGTTCACCTGGAGAAAACTTGTTTTTACCATCGTCTACTAAATGATGACCGACAACCAAAACACCCGCTGTTTGCAGCTTCACCCCGATTGACTGTCCACCAGGGTACAACCGCAGATCTGGCAATACATTTACTTTTACAGCAGTCAGCGGAATGTTATGCCACTTCACCTGCAATTGGGCTTCCCCAGCCCTACGCGGTTCAACGGACATAGGCCTGCTCAAATCAACGGATACCTCTCGCGCCTCTGTCCCGTTAACGTGCAAAATATCAGGATTGCTATTGATTAGCGTGCCCATTACCGGCACAGAGACCCGCAGTTGTTCGAGGGACCCTTCCATCAAACGCAATTCACGGGGAAAGGAGGACAGATCGCGGAACGGGGTGGAACTCACGACAAGCGCCGTGATGAGGAGAAGGAGACTTCCCATCCATTTTCTTTTGTTTTGTCGGATCACCAGTAATCACTCCTACCGTTCCCTACCTACACCTACAAAACAAAACGGTCAGGTCCGTTTTGATTGACCGCAAGCGGTCATGAGGGACACCTCCACCTTGTGTACCTTTAATGTTGCCACCAGCCAAGCGGATTATGTCAGGAAAATAACCCACTCTGAACATTAGAAAACCAGGCATCACCAAGCCCTTGACGATTCCATTGCTGCACTTTTATAAACGAAAAAAAGACTGCCAACTTAAATTAGCTGACAGTCTTTCTTTCACGGCCGAGAAGGATCATCTCGCGCGCATGTTCTTCTGTTTTTGCTGTTACTTCTGCCCCGCTTAGCATACGAGCCAGCTCTGATACCCGTTCATCATCAGACAAACGATTCACCCGCGTCTCTGTTTCATTCTCGCTCATTTCCTTTTTGATCAGAAAATGCGCGTCTGCCATGGATGCGACCTGTGGCAAGTGCGTAATGCACAGAACTTGGCGCTGCCCAGCGACTCGGGCGAGCTTTTCTGCTATCGCTTGAGCGGCTCTTCCGCTTACACCCGTGTCGACTTCATCAAAAATAAGAGTCTCCACTTGATCAGTACCCGCCAAAATCGTTTTAATGGCCAGCATGACGCGAGACAGCTCCCCGCCAGAAGCAATCTTAGCCAAGGGACGCAATGGCTCACCCGGGTTAGGTGAGATTAAAAACTCGATCTGATCCATTCCGTTCGCATCTACGAATCGCTTGATTCCGTCAATTTCTACCCCGTCATCATCCGGCGTCTGTCTGACATCAATGGCAAAACGAGCACGCTCCATGTGCAGTTCTTTTAGCTGCTGCTCGATTTCTTGTGCGAGTTTTCCTGCGCATTCGGAACGAATGACCGACAACTCCAATGCCTCCACTGCCAAATCGGCTGCAAACTCCTGCAATTGCTTTTCCACCTGCTGGAGGCGGTCTTCGTAGTGATGCATATCATCCAATTCATCCTGAATTGTGGCAGCGTACTCCAAAATGTCGTCTACACTTTTGCCATACTTGCGTTTTAACGACTGAATCTGATCAAGACGGCGTTCTACTTCTGCCAACTGCTCCGGTTCAAAATCCATTTGATACGACAATTGACGAAGGTTATGTACCACATCTTCTATCTGATAGTATGCCGATTGGACCGTCTCCAAAATCGGAACGAGCTGTTCTTCGTAGTTCACACCACGCTCGAGCTCTCCCATAGCATGTCCTAACCAATCCATGCCCTTTTGGTCACCATGCAAGGCGCGATATGCATCTTGAATCGTTGAATAAACTTTTTCAATGTTCATCCACTTTTTCCGCTGCTGCAAGAGCTTCTCGTCTTCACCAGGCGTGAGGGTTGCCGCCTCAATTTCATCGAGCTGATATTGCAATAGATCCATACGCTGTACCAGCTCACGATCATTACGTGCCATACGCTCCAGATCTTGCTTTGTTTTGCGGTAAGTAGCATACAGGGTGCCGTACTCTTGCTTCGCAGATCCCAATGCACTTTCCCCATATGCATCGAGCCAATTGATATGCTTGTCTGACTGCATCAGCATATGCGTATCGTGTTGTCCATGCACCGTAACCAGCCATGGCCCTAACTCACGCAGCATAGCGAGAGTCACGAGCTGGCCGTTGATTCGAATAATGCTCTTCCCTTGATTCGATATATCTCGGCGTACCACGAGCATACCGTCTTGCTCAATCTGGACACCGACATTCTTACAAACGTCAAGTCCAGGATGACCAGGCGGCAATTCAAACAGCCCTTCCACTTCTGCACGAGGCTCACCGTAACGGACAAAATCAGCCGAAGCCCGGCCTCCTAATAGCAGTCCAAGCGCATCGATAATGATGGATTTACCAGCACCAGTCTCACCTGTAAGGATGTTTAAGCCTTTTTGGAAAGAGACCGTCACTGATTTGATGATGGCAAAATTTCGGATCGAGAGTTCCACTAGCATCGCAAGCGACCACCTTCTACAACATTTCCATTAAGCGTTTCGTCACTTCGTTGGTATTTTCTTTGGAACGGCAAATAATCAGGATGGTGTTGTCGCCACTGATTGTCCCCATGATTTCTTCCCATGGAAGGTTGTCGATCAGTTCAGCTACCGCATTCGCATGTCCCGAAAGTGTCTTCAGTACAATAAAATGATCAGCTTGGTCAATGCTAATAAAGGAATCCACAAGCATGCGTTTTAGCTTTTGCAGTGGATTGAATTTTTGTTCAGCAGGCATTGAATACTTATATCGTCCATCAGGGAGCGGAACTTTTACCAAGTGTAGTTCCTTGATGTCTCGGGATACAGTCGCTTGCGTCACGTTAAAGCCAGCAGTCCGCAAGCGGTCCACCAGCTCATCCTGTGTTTCCACCTCTTGATTGCTGATGATATCCCGAATACGAATATGTCGTTGCCCTTTGTTCATATGGATTACTCCCATTCCCCTTGTAATTTCGTTCGTATTGCTTCGAAAAAGCCACCTTTTTTCCACTTAATCAGCGGGGTAACACACGGTGACTTTTTAATGTAAATCTGATCGCCGCCCTCGAGTCGATAACCAAACTGCCCGTCAATGGACAGTCCCATCTCTTGATGAATGGCATCCACTTCGACCCGGATCGTTTGATTGCCTGACAGTACCAATGGCCGAGCTGTCAAGGAATGAGGAGCCACTGGCGTCAGTAATAGCATGTCCACATTGGGCGCCACTATTGGACCGCCTGCTGAAAGTGAGTATGCCGTTGATCCTGTTGGCGTAGAGACAATAACTCCATCTCCGCTAAACGTCGCCACGTACTCATCATCCAGAAAGACCGCACATTGAATGATCCGGCAAAATGACCCTTTTGCAATCCCAATATCATTCATGGCTGTGTATGTCCCCAGTGTGGTTCCTTTTCGCACCAAACAAGCTTCCAGCATCGCTCTCTTTTCAATGTCGTACTTTCCAGATAGGAGATTGTCTACAGCCTGAGGCAGATGCTCCGGTTCCGCTTCCGACAAAAAGCCCAACGTGCCTAAATTAATTCCAAAGATCGGGATAGAGTGACCGGCAAGCTGGCGAGCAATTCTGAGTAGCGTGCCATCGCCCCCTAATACACAAACCAAATCCGCCTGCTTCCCCATCTCTTCTACAGATGCGCCCAGTTCTGGATGCCCTACATCTGATGCGACATTTTCATCCAGGAATACCTGCGCCCCTCTGTCTTCAAGTAAATACAGCAGTTCCCTTGCAACGATTCGTGCTTCGGGTTTTCCTTTGTTCGCTATGATTCCAATTTTCTTCACGTGGTCCACCCCAAAACTGGTTGGTTGGAAATCCTTCTTGAACAACCTCATATACAAGTATACAACTTCACATGCATAAATAAAAAGCCTCGATTGTGACAAAACTCCCGAGGCTTTGGTTTTTTATCCTATTTCAAATTCGCATGAGCAGACGCAACAACCTCTGATACGCATTGCAACCAAGCTTCTGAATCCATGCCGCCCTCACTTTTCTGGGCATGCATAACAAATTCAATATTTCCTTCTCCCCCTGTAATTGGAGAGTAATCCAAGCCTTTTAGAGCGAAACCCAATCCGCTGGCAAATTGACCGATGTCAGTCAGTACGCTCTCGTGTACTTCTGGATCACGGACAATTCCATTCTTTCCGACTCTATCCTTGCCAGCTTCAAATTGAGGCTTGACCAGCGCAACGACGTCACCGCCCTCGAGCAGAAAACGGTACAGCACCGGCAAGATCAATCGCAGCGAAATAAACGATACGTCAATCGATGCCGCGTTTGGGCGTTCATGTTCAAAAGCTTCCGTGTCCATATGACGAAAATTCGTCCGTTCCATGACGACCACTCGTTCATCTTGTCGCAAGCTCCACGCGAGCTGTCCGTACCCGACATCAATGGCGTATACAAGTCGCGCACCGTTTTGTAGCGCACAGTCCGTAAATCCGCCAGTGGAGGCACCGATGTCCATCATGACACGATCCTTCATGTCGATTTCAAAGACACGCAATGCCTTTTCCAACTTGAGGCCACCCCGACTCACATAAGGATGTACCTCGCCCTTCACCGTAATCGCAACATCCTCGGCAAATTTCGTTCCCGGCTTGTCACAGCGTTCGCCAGCTACTTGCACTAGTCCTGCCATTACGGCTGGTTTT